>SLDF01000202.1 GCA_007125435.1 Saprospiraceae bacterium | reverse complement strand
CAGCAGGCGGGTATTACGGCTTCAAATGGCTTCAAAATAAGTCGCTTTGCTTGATTTTGTTCAATCACCGTAGGGTTGACTATGGCTCATTCACAAAATCACTTATTTTTTTGCCATTTTAACCCTCATTACGAATTTCCAATGCATAATCCGGGTTTAACAGTGAATAGCACGGAGTGCTAGTAGCGTAAACAGCAAACGGAGGCGATAGCCGACCGTTTGCATAAACAGCCGGAGTGAGAGGCGAATGCTGAACTCAGGCGTAAACAAAATACATCTAACTAGCAGCTTGAAGCTTGAAACTTGAAGCTAACTCTCGCGTGAGGGATAGGAGTGATATAAGCAGGTATGGCATATGTAGTGGAGCACTGGAGGGAGGGGCGACCGAACGGAAGCCACTCAAACCAGTAGCGACACTCTATGGCAGACCTGTGAATACAAGCGGATAGCCCGACCCCGCGCGGCAGCAAGGGGGCACGCCCAAAACCAACAATAGCCACTCATACTCAACCCAAAGAAAATGAAATCCGATGCATTGGTCTGTAATTTTGTTATATTTGAAGAAATGTGCGAAATGAATAGAGATTAATTGGTATTTTTATCATTGTAAAAAGTGATGGGGAATGAACCTTGAGAGCGCTTTACAGTTGAAAGATTGGTGCTGAGCGCTGAGTGACTGGAGAGTAACGATGCGATAATAGAATATAAAGATATGAGTAAACCATATGATCAAAGGAAGCCTGACAATGACCAGAAACCGGGCGGTAAATTTAATTTTAACTGGATATATCTGGCGATTGGTTTTTTCATTGTGATCAATTTGTTTCAGATGCCATTCAGTGCGTCAAAGGAGATCACGTGGCAGAAGTTCAGAAATGAGATATTGCCTACGGATGCGGTAGATAAGCTGGAGGTCATCAATAGGGAGAAGGTGGAGGTCTACCTGTTTAGAGATAGAATCGGGGATGGCACATTCGATGATGTAAACTCGGGGTCCGGGGGGGCACAATATCACTTCCAGATAGGATCTATCGATGTATTCGAGCAAAATATGGCGGATATCAATGAGACCCTACCCAATCCTATCCCTATAAAATACGTCACCAGAACTAATTATCTAAGGGATATACTGGTCTGGACTCTACCCTTCCTGCTGATCATAGGATTGTGGATATTCATCATGCGGCGAACCATGAGAGGTGGTGGCATCGGCGGCGGTATGGGCGGCGGCAATCCATTCGACTTTGGGAAGTCAAGGGCGGCTGTATTCGATCCCAGTAAGCAGCCGGGAGTGACCTTCGATGATGTTGCCGGACACGAAGAGGCAAAGGTAGAGGTCATGGAAGTAGTTGATTTTCTCAAGAATCCGGAGCGCTACACCAAGCTCGGTGCGCAGATTCCCAAAGGGGTCATCCTCGCAGGCCCTCCAGGTACGGGTAAGACATTGCTGGCCAGAGCAGTGGCCGGTGAAGCGCAGGTGCCTTTCTTCTCGATTTCAGGATCTGAGTTTGTAGAGATGTTTGTCGGTGTAGGTGCTTCCAGAGTGCGTGACCTCTTCAAAAAAGCCAAGGAGAAGTCGCCGAGCATTATCTTTATCGATGAGATAGATGCCATTGGACGGTCTAGAGGCGGGGCGATGAGCTTCAGATCTAACGATGAGCGCGAAAACACACTCAATCAATTGCTGACTGAGATGGATGGCTTCGACGCCAATGCCGGCGTCATTGTATTAGCAGCTACAAATCGTCAAGACGTGTTGGATACGGCGCTGATCCGCCCCGGGCGATTCGACCGACAGGTGTACTTAGAACTACCTAACCTTACAGAACGTAAAGCCATATTCAAGGTACACCTGAAAAAACTCACCCTATCTGATGATGTAGATCTGGAAACAATGGCCGGTCAGACACCTGGATTTTCGGGAGCAGACATCGCTAATATATGCAATGAGGCGGCTCTCATAGCCGCACGTCGAAAAAAAGAGGCCGTTGAAATGCAAGACTTTTATGACGCCACGGATCGCGTCATCGCCGGTCTGGAAAAAAAGAGTAAAATCATCACTCCAGAAGAGAAAGACCGCATCGCCCATCACGAAGCCGGACACGCGACAGCTTCGTGGTTTTTGCCACATGCCGACACCCTGCTAAAGGTGTCTATCGTACCTCGAGGTAAGGCCTTGGGTGCTGCATGGTATAAGCCAAAGGAAAACCAACTATTCACAAAACAGCAGTTTCTGGATCGGATGTGCTCTATACTCGGTGGGCGAGCTGCCGAAGAACTCATCTACGATGAAGTGTCATCAGGCGCATTGGATGATCTAGAGAAGGTGACCAAACTCGCCTATACTATGGTCTCTTACTATGGCCTGAACGACAAAGTCGGCAACATAAGCTACTACGACAGCAGCGGTCAGTACGAACAGTCACTGCACAAGCCCTACAGCGAAGCTACCGGCCAGATGATAGATGAAGAGGTCAGATTGCTGGTCTCAGGCGCCTATGAACGAACTAAAGACATATTGACCAAGCATATGGACAAGCTCAAGGCGCTGGCCGAATTACTCAAAGAAAAGGAAGTCGTCGTCAAAGATGACCTTCTGCAAATATTCGGAGAGCGACCAACATCGATCACTGAATAAACTCCCAGGCTGATCGGTAGGCCTCTATCTCGTGGATATAGTCTAATAATGCCTCATAGTACGGGTCATTAGCCAGTGTGGCAGAGTCGCCTATGATGATGAGTTTCTTCCGGGCTCGCGTCATGGCGACATTCATACGCCTGTAATCCTTCAAAAAGCCTATCTCGCCAAAGGCATTGGATCGCACCAGAGAGATGTAAATGATATCCCTCTCCTGCCCTTGAAATCCATCTATGGTATGAATGGACAAGGGCATCTCCGGTAGCAAAGGCTCTTCTTCGAAGCCCTGCCTGATATGATACACTTGCTCCTTGTATGGCGATATGATGCCGATGTCAGGATAATGCAAATACTGCTCGTGAACCAATTCATTGAGATGCTCTCGTAGCAGGGTATATTCATCATTGTTGAAGTAGCTCCTGGTCTCACTATGCATGGTCTCATCAAAGCTGCATCCGGCTGTATCGACAAATTCTACAGCGGTGCGGCTGTGGCTACCAGCTAATGCATGATCAGATACTGAGTCATGAGCAACCAACCTGCTATTGTAAAACCACCTATTAGAAAAATCCATAATGGCCGAATGCATGCGATACTGCACATTGAGCAGAGCCATGTCCGCCGATTTTTCGATGGCGATGTCCAATAATGTACGTCCCAGTCCACCCTTCATCGCCTCAGGGCTTTTGACAGTAGGCGGCAATTGAAAAGGATCGCCTGCAAGTATGACTTTGTCGGCTTTGAGCATGGCTACCCAACAGGCAGGTTGGAGAGCCTGTGCTGCCTCATCGATGATACATACATCGAACCGTCGGTCGTTAATATAGCGATTGCCACTGAGCGTCGACACGATGACATCGCTGTGATCAATGATGTCTTCAATGATGCGATCTTCGAGTTCGTCAGCCCATGCTACGCAATCTTTGGCTTGCTTTTTCAGCAGTCTTCTTTGCTGTCTTTCCTCAGGTCCAAAATGGCGTTTGTACTGGCCGGCGAGCTTTCTGTATTCCTCAGCTTGTATCCTGAGCTTTTTCACTTCTTTGGATGCTCTATTTTGATTGACCTGCGCATCGAGGCTGCAATTGATGACGTCGTTGTCAATTCTGCTAAGATGCCCAAGCCTTAGGACACTTAAGCCTTTTTTATACAGGAGGGCCGTGATCCAATCAACGGCGGCATTACTCGGTGCACAGACGAGAATTTTGGTTTTACGATGTACCAATTGCTCGATAATCTCGATAAGCGTGGTGGTCTTCCCTGTACCGGGAGGACCATGGATACAGGCAATATCTTCGGCACCGATCGCTTGTGCTACAGCTGCCTTTTGAGAATCATTAAGGCCTTCATTAAAGCATTGCAGTTGTAAGGTTTTAGCAGATTGAACGGGCATGTATTGATCGTCGTAGAAATATCGGCGCAGCCGGCCTGCCGGTGTATTGTCATTGGCGGCCATGACAGCTTGTATGACTTCCTTCATTTCGATAAAGGTCTGTTCGTCATAGAGCAAATCCACAACAAGCTTGCCGGAGGTCAACCAATCCGGAATGTATCGGCTATTCAGATAGAGTTTCATTTGCAGCTTATTGATCCAGTGGATGATGCCTTTGACCGGCTCTTCATCTGCATGATTGGTGTATATCCTGATCGGTCGGCCGGCCTGAAACTTATCTTTGTCTTCATTGGGCTTCGTCTGCTCGACGATAATGAAAGGTGTCGTACCTACAGCATAGCCACTAGAGATGAGGCGGAGTGGATACCAGGTGATGCCATTGCTGATGCGCTCTTTGATGGATCGCTCACCCAGCAGTCGCTCAAATTCCCCGGCCTGATATCGGCGCTCTACCTCTAATACGTTTTGCAAATGTAAAAGGGCCTCTTCGGCTGATGTCATAGGCTTGTATTTGGTGTTTTTACAGGTGATAAAACGGATCTAGACATCATTGAGTGAAGGCGTAGTAATACTCGCCGTTGTACTTTCGATAAAAGCCCTCTAAGACGACTCTCCCTTTAGTGTTTCTGAGCAATTCAGCGAGCTTTGCTATCGACTCTACCGGCTGTTCATTGACCTTGGTAATGATGAAGCCCGGAGACATATTGGTCTTATCTATTTTACTGCCTTTATCGATACTGACGACCAGTACGCCTTGCTTTCCAATGACGCGCTTTTCCTCGTTGGTCAGTTCTCTCAGCTCGAAACCAATCTCAGCAATAGATGATATCTCAGGGTTCATAAGCGTCACAGCTGTGCGCTCCAGGATACCCGCTCTGTAAAACTCCAGATCTAAAACATCACCAGGTCTATATCTGCCTACCAACTCCTGTAGCTGAGGTACAGAATTGGTCTTGACACCGTTGACGGATACAATGACGTCATTTTTCTTCATACCGGCCATATCGGCGGAGCCACTTGGAGATACTCGTAATACCTGCACACCACTAACATTGGGCAGTAGGAGCTCTTTGGCCATCTTATCATTGACATTGGTGATGGCAACACCAAGTAGGCCTCTCTGCACCTTGCCAAACTCTTTCAGGTCATAAATGACTTTTTGTACGAGATTAGAAGGCACAGCAAAAGAATATCCCTCGAACTGTCCTGTCTGTGTAATGATGGCAGTATTGATGCCTATCAGTTCTCCCAGCGAATTGACAAGAGCCCCTCCACTATTGCCGGGATTGACCACGGCATCGGTCTGGATAAATGATTCTATAGGATAGTCACCGTCTAATATATTTATGCTTCTACCTTTAGCGCTGACTATGCCTGCTGTCACGGTAGATTCGAGACCAAATGGATTACCTACTGCCAGCACCCACTCGCCCAGACTCAGCGAGTCTGAGTTGCCAAAGGGCACAAAAGGTAAGTCGCGTGTACTGATCTTTATCAATGCCAGGTCTGTCGATGGATCCTTACCTACGAGATTGGCCTCGTATTCTTTTTTATCATTCAGTGTCACCTTGATTGATGTACTGTTGTCGATAACGTGGTTATTCGTCACGATATAGCCATCGGGAGATATGATGACCCCACTGCCACTGGATTGTGAGAAGGAATGCTTCTCCCAAAAACCACTTCCGCCCAGTCTAGATCTGATGGAAACGACGGCCGGCACAGATCGCTCAGCTGCCACTGTAAAGTTAGTAGGTGCTGATGAGCGAAATGACTCCTGTATTCGACCCGAAAACAGGTCATCTGATATGGTGGCCTTATAGACAAAGTCCGGGTATTGCTCTACCTGTTCATTTTGCTTTTGAATGGTAAACCAAATGAAAGTCGTCACCAATGAAGTGACAACCGCTACTAAAACCATCGATACCCAGTGTTTCACTTTCACGATCCGCTTTTTTATTACTTTTGCATATCCCTCCCAGAGATGACAACTATTAAATAACGTTTTTGATTCCAAAGTTTTATGGCTGACATTGTTTTTTTTAAATATCAGGGCACCGGTAATGATTTTATCATAGTCGATAATCGGGATGGAAAATACAGTCAACTGGACGAGGCAGCCATCCGAAAGCTGTGTGCCAGACGACTCGGTATAGGAGCCGATGGTCTCATGATGTTAGAGAAGCATCCCAATTGTGTCTTTGACATGAAGTACTTCAACGCCGATGGAAAGCCATCCACTATGTGTGGTAATGGAGGCAGATGTATAGTGGCATTTGCATACGCCTTGGGCGTCATAGACAATACCTGCACCTTTCATGCTGTAGATGGTCTTCACACTGCTCAGGTTCTACCTGACAACACCGTAAGACTGAGTATGGGCGATGTCAATCAGATCCTAATGGATGGACCTGATTACATACTCGATACAGGCTCACCTCACTTTGTTAAAATTGTTGACACAGACTTATCTCACATGGATATAGTTGACATTGGTAAATCTGTAAGATATAGCGACACCTACCGGGCAGAAGGCATAAATGTGAATATCATCAATATTTTCGATAACAATCACCTGCAAATTCGCACCTATGAACGCGGTGTCGAAGATGAAACACTAAGTTGTGGAACCGGCGTAACGGCATCAGCCATAGTATTGGCTCACCATCAAAACTTTGACGATGGTCAATACGACATCAATGTTTCTGCAAGAGGTGGACAGTTAAATGTAGATTTTAAAAAAAATGGGGCGCTGTATTCTGATATACATCTCACAGGGCCTGCCACCATGGTCTATCGTGGTCAGATAGGCATGTGATGGTATAGGCGCTTGATATATGAAGAGATGATTCAAGGATAGGTGTTTGGTTTTGTTTTTTGTTAGCATAACCACCCTCCTTTCATATGTCGGTAGCTAAAGCTTGTCCCCCTCACCAACTAGTTGTAAGCACAGCAACTTATTGGTGGATTTCGAGGCGTACTATTCGCTGGCTTCAATTTCGCTTTCGTTCCATAAAGTCTAGCTTCACTGCCGCTTCGCCACCATTTCACATTACTGATGTGGCACACGTCTAAAAACGGCAATTTGAAAAATACCCGTGTGCTTTTACTGAAATAAAATCATAAAATCACTACTTTATCCAATGAATAACTGCACTTTAAGCCATGAGTACAGGTATAGAGAATGCAAACTATTTCTATGCTCATATTATGGAATAACACTAATTGTAAAAGTTCTTCTCTGACGTGGTGACTGAAGAATGATATAGTATGTGGCCGCATCGGAGCTTAGATTGTAAAACTCAGAATGAGAGGTACTTCCTTCCAATATTCGCCTGTTCAAAAGAGAACCACTGCTGTCAAATAGTGTCATAGCCAATGGAAAATTTCCAGATAATTCAACATGAACAGAAAAGGCGCCACTACTTGGATTAGGTGTAATAATTGCAGAGATTATCTCCGGCTGCGCTGAATTAAACCCTGGAATTGTGGTACTATCTGCATGAACACTGATGATCTTGTGAATCCAATCTGTACACGCTCCTATGGAACTTTTCATACTTAAACGAACATTCCCTGTATGCAAAAATCTGAAATAAAAGGCATCTCCCTCCTGACTAATCAGTTCAACACTATCTATTGGAAAAAACCACTCAACTTGCTCAGGTAGTGGCCATGAGACCTCTACGGCTAGTACCTCTTCATCAACCAATACATCGGTTGCAATGACAAAGAAGGACTGCAAAGGCTCCGGCAGCACTTCAAGAACAATAGTATCTCTTGCCACACATCCAAAATCATTACTTACTTCAATCATGTAAGTATCTGATCCATCTAGACCTACAAGTAATTCATTGCTGCTGAACCCTCCCACACTAGACCACTGAACGAAAAAGTCTTCACTACTAAAATCAAAATAAACTAGCACATCCTGGCACACTGTGGTATCCCCTAATCCAAGAGAAACCACAAACGGATCCCCATCGGGCAAGTCAAAATCCAAAGATATGGAGCAACCATCTGCATCTGTGGCTGTCACTTCATACACTCCAGCACTTAGGTTGTCTCTAAATAAACTTGTAGAACCATTCTCCCATGCTATATCTATGCTTCCAGATCCTCCGCTTGCATTGAGAATGATAGAACCATTATTTGCACCTTCGCAATCAGGAACAGACCATACCGCATTTAGATATATCGGAGTACCCATTGACCCCACAGTAAATGGAACTGACAATTGACAATCATTTGCATCCGTAATGGTTAATTCATATGATCCACTTTGTAATTGACTCACAGTATTTTCAATTTCATTATCGTCATGGCTCCATTGATATGAATATGGAGGAACACCTCCTGAGACCAGCACTTCTATAGAGCCGTCTTCACTCAGGAAACAGCTTGCTTGTTCGATATTAGTAGCATTTACAAAAATGGCAGGTGGCACATTTAAAGTAATGTTCAATGTACGACTACATCCTAACTCGTCACTGACAGTCACCGAATACATACCAGCACCCAGGCCTTCAAGCATATTCCCTTCTTGCGCATTGCTCCAAATAAAGCTAATTTCGCCTTCGCCACCTGATGCCAGGATGTTTATAAATCCATCCGGTGTATTAAAACAGCTTGGATGGGACTGCTCAGATACTTCCAAAATGATTGGTTCAGCAGCCTCCAAAGTAACCGTTTCGACCACTGAGCAAAGGTTGCTGTCCGTGACCGTTACGTTGTAAGTCCCGGCACTTAAGCCACTGGCCTGCGCTGTTTGTTGGACAGCAGGATCATTCCATCTAAATGTAAATGTCCCGGTTCCTCCAATTACAGAAGCGAGAATCGCTCCTTGATTATCGCCTTCACAAGGAGCCTCCTGCATGATATCAAAAGTAACTTCAAGCGCCTCCGTTATCGGGACATCAACTTGCTGTACAGCTGAGCAAGCTGAAGCATCAGTGATGGTCACTTCGTACATCCCTGCCTGTAAGTTTTGAACGAAAGAACCTTGAGTCCCGGCCGGATCGTTCCACGCAAAGGAATAAGGTCCTGTTCCACCTGATGCAGAAACCAATACAGAAGCATCCCCTGTTCCGAAACAACGCTCTTGCTGAATAACCACATTCCCCAATTCAAGAGGATTGGGATCTTCAATAGGCACCTCCAATACCATTTCACAGCCTGAATCTCCATTTGTAATGGTCACAAAATAGGTGCCTGCTGATAATTGTGAAGCATTAGGTGTTGTTTGCTGTAAGTCATCACTCCAAGTAAAAGTCATATTTCCTGAAGGAGGATTGACCGCAACTTGGGCGCTTGCATCAGACAAACCGCTACAGGAAGGTCGGATAATTTCTTGCACGACAGCTTGAAAATCTAATTCAGGTAGCAGCTCTTGTTCGAATATACTTTCACAGTCTTGCGCATCAGTTACCGTAATTAGATAGCTACCGGTTTCCAAGCCTGTAGCGAAAGAAACACTTCCATTTGGTCCTTGATTCCAAGCATATTGATAAGGTCCTACACCGCCGGAAACACTAACGCCTAGTCCTCCTAATACACTTGCATCGCAGCTGGGTTGCTCCAAAAAGCTTAATGCCACATTTGGTGCTTCTAATGCGCCTACTTCCACACTGACCACTTCAGAACACATGGCTGCATCTGTGACAGTCACCTGAAAAACTCCCGGCAACAAAGAATTGGCTTCACTACTAGCAACATCCGAATCGTGAGACCACTGATATGAAAAAGGAGCGTTACCACCATCAATGACGGAAATGGCAATACTTCCCTGAGCTAAACCTGGACAGGAAAGTGTCGTTGCAGCAGATAAAATCAAAGGATTTTCGTCTGCAACCTCAAAAAAAGTTTCAATGAGACAAAGTTCTGGTGTCAAAACTTGAAGCATATAATGTCCTGCTGCAAGACCACCCACTTCATGATTGCCTTCCAACATGAAATCCGGGTCAGACAAAGACGTCCATGTATATGTAGCACCTTCTATAAAGGTGGCCGCTGCCGTTCCTAGGGCTTGTCCACAAAGGCTCATTTCTGTCTCAATACTTATCTCAGGTTGATCTTCTTCTAATGCAATCTCAATATGCACCATACAGCCTGCCTCATCAGTAATCGTTGCGCTGTATAAGCCTGCACTTAAAGCAGAGGCTGTTGACTCCAATAGCCCTGCGTCATGAGACCATTCGATTGACCATGAACCTTCAGCACCAGAGATACCCAGTGAAATGCTGCCATCTGATTCATTACAGGTCGGCTCTAAAAGCTCGTTTATGGCAACTTCTAAATCAGAATCCTGCGCCAAGTTTTGTTCCAATATTGTCACACAGCCCTCCGGATCAGTGATGGATACAATATATATACCCGGATTCAGATCCGTAGCTTCCGCTGTGGACAAAGTCGGATCGTGGGCCCATGCATAGGTATATTCTGCTGAGGCAGGTTCTGCCTCCACAGCAATCACACCATTGCCCTGCTCGCATGCAGGTTCCTGAATGTCCAAGGTGAAAGTAGATGCGGAAAGCTCCTCTATCTCTGCTTCCAGCATTATCTCACATCCCAGGGAATCTATCACACTCAATTGATAAAAGCCCGCAGACAAACCCGAGGCTTCTGGCTCAGACAATTCAGGATCATGACTCCATTGAAAAACCAAAGGATGAGCCCCGCCATTGACTGTTGCAGCTAGGGCGCCATTACTTTGCAAGCAATTGGCATTCATAACTGAGGCCCATGTCAGTTCAGCAGGTGCTACATCTTCAATCTCAAAAGAGGTTATGCTTAAACAAGCATTACCATCCTCCACTGTAACAGCATAAGTTCCAGCAGACAGACCATTCAAGGACATGCCATTACCATGGTCGCTACTCCAGGAAACTGAATATGGAGGCAGACCTCCTAAAATATCTAAGGACACAGATCCATTATCCTCTGCGCAGTGTGCATCTTGAATAACAAGAGACAATTCAGGCGCCAAAGCATCCTCAATATCTAAGCTAAGCAAGGTTTGACATTGATCAGCATCTGTAACTATGATTTGATAATTGCCCGCCCACAAAGAGGCTGCTTGCGGGGTATTGTTCAGAGGGTCATGGCTCCAGGATATATCATAAGGTCCGTTCGTGGACAAAATATCCAACACAATGCTCCCTTGTCCTTCGTAACATAGACTATTTTCTAAGGACTGTACAACTAATTCAGGTCCTTCTTCATCAGAAATAACAAAAGGTAGCATAACGGAGCACCCAAGCCCATCCAATACCGTTACTTCATAAAATCCAGAAATTAAATCAGATTGGGTATTCCCTTCTACTAAAGGGTCGTGACTCCATTGATAGGACAAAGGCTCGTTGCTGCTTATTATTTCGAGCACAGCTGATCCATCAGCATTACCACATGTGTTGTTGCTGGTTTCCAGGTTGCCTAAAATTGGGCCCATTTGATCTTCAATGCTAAGCAGTAAATCATCTGTACAACCAAAGCTATCCGTAATAGTTACAGCATATAAACCTGAGCTGATGCCATTGACTTGTGCATCGCTTTCATCTGGGAAATCTTCCCATTCAAATAAATAAGGCTCCTGCCCGCCTGTCACCTGTAATGTAACTGACACGTCATCGGCTAAGCAAGGATCATCTTCAATGGTAGCTATACCCAAAACGAGATTGTCGCCACCGGACACTTCAATAGAAAGGTAATTAATGCATTCATTTTCATCTACTGCCCAAACTGTATATACACCAGGAGCAAGTCCAGAAGCCATTAGGCCATTTAGCATTGGATCGTGATCCCAAAAAACCGCTACTTCACCATATCCGCCAGTCTGAAGTAATGTAATTACACCATCTGAGCTTCCACATGAAGCCATCTCCACAGTGTCAACAAACAACATCGGTCCGACATCCAATTCTATTTCATGCGAATATTCAAGTGAACAATCATTATCATCTGTCACGGTAACGTCATAGATACCGGCACTTAAACCTGTAATAGTATTACCTTGATAAGATGGATCGTGTCCCCATTCATAACTAACAGTTCCTTCTGCAAAGATCACTTCCAAGGATAGAAAGCCTGAATGCGTTCCACAAACATCTGGTCCTTCATCCATGATGATTAACTCAAGCTCAGGGTCTGCTAAAATTATAAAGTTTTCTATAGTAGTACAGGCATTTTCATCTGTCACGGTTACCCTATACGTGCCTGCTGATAACATATCTGCCAAAGGGCCATTACTAACTCCGGATGTCCATTCATATTGCAAATCGCCTTGACCGCTTCCTTCTATATATATGAGACCATTTCCATCCCTGCACAAACTGTTCTGTACATCAAGTACTGCTATAGAAGGGGCGGGAACAAGGTGAATCTCTTTGGAGATAACGAAAGTACATCCTTGATTGTCGGTGACTGTAACCTGATAAATACCTTCTCCAAGTTGAAAAGCTTGAGCACCTTGCAAAAGTGCATTGTGATTCCATTGGTATTGGTAAGGGGCTACCCCTCCTTCAACCGATAAAGAAATAACGCCACTATTATTGTTGCAATAGCTATCAATAGCTGCCACTTGCACCTCATCAATGCCATTGGAACCATTCATTTGGATCATCACACTAGTCTCGCAACCATAAAAGTCCGTCAACGTAAATGTATACATTCCCTCTGCTAGACCCTCAACAAATAATCCTGTCATTCCATTATTCCAAGACACTTGATATGGGCTAACCCCTCCATTTATAGATAGTGAAACACTTCCATTCGCTTCTCCACATGTGCTAGACGTAATGAAGGGCTGAACAACGGGGCCTGGAATCTCTCCGATATATTGACTGGCAACAGCAGTACACCCATGCACATCAGTAACTGTAACAAAATATGTACCGGGTGCCAAATCAGGAGCAATGTTAGCATTTAAGGTAGGGTCATGACTCCACGTGTATTGAAAAGGAGCTGTACCGGTATTTTGTCGAACGGCAACAGCAATATCTCCATTGTCGGCATTACAATTTGAAAAGGTATAAGTAAGCTCTAATTGAGGTGGCGGAAAATAATCAATATCCTCGCTTATCAATGAACTACACAAATTTCCATCGGTAACTGTAACGGTGTAAGTGTCTGAAAATAAATTTTCTGCGATTGGCAAAGACAAATTGGGATCATGTGACCATTCATAAACATAAGGCGTTGGCGCTTGTGCCCCCATCACTTCCAAAGACCCCGTGCCATCGACACAATAAGCAGGGATTACATTGCTCCACGAAAGCTGTACAGCTTCTACAAAAGGTACTTCAATTTCTAAAACATCGGTGCACAAATTGGCATCTGTGATAGTCAGTGTATAAATGCCTGCGGTCAACCCTTCGACGCTTGTATCATTAATGGATGGATCATGACTCCAAGTGTATTGCAGAGGACTTAAACCTCCAATCGTTTGCACGGTAATCCATCCGTCAGAACGATCGCAAAACTCCGGACTCAATTGAGTGACGCTAGTCGACATTTCTGGAAAAAAAGAAATGGTCTCAGAGGCAGTTTCCGTACAGCCTTTGCTGTCTGTCACTTGCAAAAGCTGTATCACCGGAGGTACATTCTGAAGTACCGGCGAATTTAACAATGGATTACCATTCCACTGAAAAGTATAGGGAGGGGTTCCTCCTTCCGGTGTCCCCGTCAATGTCCCTTCGAAGGAATCACAATTAGCATCTTCTGTTATTTCGATGCTCAACAGCAACTGAGGAGGATCAACAAGGGTAATATTTTCTATATCCACAAAACAACCCACCGCATCATATATCCTAACATCATAAGTCCCCTCAGTCAGGTCGGGTATGGTGAAGCTATTGCCAAATGAACCGACCAAAGGACCTTGATTCAAAGAATAGCTAAGCAATAAAGCAGTGTTGCTTGCGGAAATATTTATTTGCCCGGTCGCCGTTTCAAAGCAATCCGGGTCCACAGGTATGGCAGTAGCTGTCATCACACGCATTACACCTATGTCGAAAGGTACTTCCAATATGCAATCAAACTCGTCCTTGACCGTAAGCACATATGCTCCTGTCGCTAAGTCAGCAAAATTGGCATCAGAAACAAAGTCTCCACCAATGGAATATTGCAGTTGTGCTGAGGCAGGCGTGAAAGAAAGAATGGAAATAGACCCATCTGCTACAGCTTCACAAGTAGCATTCTGAATACTAGTCACAACACTCAATTCAATGGGTCCGGAAACGCCATATACAAATTGCAATGCACATCCTAAGTTGTCAGTGACAATTACGCTATAATCACCGACCGCCAAGCCTTCTTTCACAACAGGTCCTTCCCCTTCTTCCATTGTTACCTGATCGTCATCCCAAAGAAAGTGGATATTATAAGGAGCTATGCCACCAGACGGATTTACGCTTATACTTCCATTTTCGCTGTAGCTGCATGGGCCTACGTCTACAATCTGAGCATCTAAAGACAAATTACTTAAAGATGGCACTACAATATCCTGAGCTATAGCACAGTCACGCGCATCGATAATCTCTACTCGATAAGTACCTGAAACCAATTCATCCATAAAATAAGAATTACCCGCTAAGAGTAAGGTGTCTGATTGATTATTGACTACGACTCTAAAAGGTGCTGTGCCACCAGAAATTGTTATATTAATGCTGCCATCGGTATCGCCTATGCATTCATTGGCTTCCGTTTCAAATTCAAATACAAGAGGCTCACCTACTGTCAATTCAATTGAAGAAACAGCGGTGCACCCCGCACTATCTTTTACACAAAAGAAATATGTATTTGGCAAGTTACTATCAAAATAGTAGGTTAGATCATAGGAGAAAGGTTCATTATCCAATAAATTCAAACACTGCTCTTCCGAAATAGCCCAGGCGGTTTGGTAGGGTGGTTTTCCAGGGCTAACCTGCCCTTGGAGAATGCCAAAACCTTGACCTTCGCAATCAGGAATAATAACTCTGACTTCATCAAGCTCAACAATTAAGTCATTTGGTTCAGAAGGAATTTCTAGCATATATGGACCATAAGGACAGTTATTAGCATCTCTGATTTGTACCGTATTCATTAAATCTGCCATCTCTAAAATAGGGCTTGATTGAAAAGGACCATTGTTCAAACTGTATTGATACGGAGGATTACCTCCACTTATATTGGCAACTTCTATGACACCATTATTTCCTGAACAGAAAATATTTGGGCCTATACTTATTAAAGATGCAGTGACAGGCGTAGCCGGTGTAATCTCAAAAATATCTGAATCGACGAAACATTCATCTGACCTAACACCACGTAAAAAATAAGTACCCTCCTGCAAGCCAGAAAGAGTTACAGTGGTCACATCAATCTGAAGTATATCTTGTATCCGCACAAAAGAACCAGCAGCATTTTGTCGCCATACTTCAACTTTAAAGGGAAAGAAGTTTTCTTCTATTAATAATGAGATGCTCACAAATGAATTCTGACTTCCGGGACACTGTTCTTGGGCAACATGCAATGATTCAATGAGAAAATCTAAAGGCTCAAAAATCGAAAACGAAACAGAGCTTGGGTCACATTCACTCCCTTCAAATCTGAACAAATATGTAAAATCTCCATACTCAACAACGGGAAAAACCAAAATATCCCCAGTTGTATTGTACATTTCAACATCGATCCATTCAATTCCTTCATTCACACTATATTCAACTGTGCGACCATCTTTATTCAAAAGTCCAATTTCAAGGAACCTGTCCAAACTCTGACAGTCGGGCGCTGTTATTCGTGGGAACCCAGCTTCATAATTAATTTCAACCTGATCTTCATACTCAACCGTGAAAGGGATACTGATTATACAACCGGAAGCATCTTTGATAAAAGCCGTACCATTTACTAATGGATTCATTGAAAACTCATTGATTTCATCGAAGTCGCCGCCATCAAAAGCGTACTCATATTCAGGCACCCCTCCCTCTGCAGTAATTGTTATCGTTCCAGGATCCCACCAGTTACACTTTACACCATCTTGAGTAACCGTTCCTGACAAAGTACCTTCCCCTCCTACCTCTATCATTTGCTCACGAAAACATAAGGTAGCATCTGTGACCCATACTTCATACTCACCATTGGGTACTAAATGGAAAACTGGATCATCTATTTGAACTAACGTAAGACCTGTGCTGGTATTACGGAGTCGAAATTCTATAGGCGCAGTTCCTTCTTCTCCACTTACAAGGGAAATCTCAACCGTATTTTGGTCTGTACAAGACCCATTTGTGATTATGGCCGGATTTACAGATAAACTAGGCGCAGGGAGTAATTGAACTGTTTGTGTTATTACATTAGTAGCGTCAGAAACATTTTCACATCCATCATAAACAATTAAGACTTCATACGTACCTGCTCCCAATTCTATATCCAGAGGAAGAAGACCATCAAATGTACCCTCCAAATTATTATCTATATACACGTTAGTATTTGCAAGCATAAATATAGGTGTCAGCCTTATTGTGCCTAATCCATCACAGCTTACATGAAAACTAGAATTTGGCAAGGTTATTGTCTCTATTTCAACATCTAATGATTGGGGATTAAAAGGTATTTCCAATGTATCACTAGAGCATCCATCCTCAAAAGTAACCCAAGTTTTATAATCCCCAGATTGCTGACTAAATATAGCGATCGCAGGGTTAGCTCCAGGAGACACTGTAACAACATCTAAAAATTCAGGATCGGACATATTGGCCCAAACCGGCTCCTGCCCTCCAGGCATGTTTAATATTATTCCCCCTTGATTTTGATAGCAAAAAGCGTCGTTTAAAATAATCGACTCGATCTCAGGCTTATCGACCGTCGGTAAATTAAAGGGAATAGACTCTGATGTACATTGTCCGATGTTATTCCCAGCTGCATTGAACTGCTTTCGGGTGACCCGAATAGAGTAGTCAGCACCAGTTAGAGATGATATTTCCAAAATGTAAATACTATCATAAAGATGAATGTCATTATAGGAATCTATCACCCCCTCTCCACTATCATACAATGTAATATCATAGGCTACATCAGTGGTATCGACATCAAACAATGTTATTTCTACTGATCCTGTGGGAAGGCCTTCACAAGCCCTTGTAGTACTTATCTCTACATTCTCTGCACCAGGGGCTCGAGGAAGAACAGTAAAGTTGTTTTGGCTATAAATCCATCCATCTCCATCTGGCCCATCATGGGATCCAGTACCCTGCGAGTTTTCGTTTTCAATAAAACACCTTCTACAGTTTCCAGATGAATTAGGACCATTAGGCGCACAGTTGCGAACCAACCTCCCTCTAAATATAGGCATATCTTGTGCTGCTTCTAGCTCTATATAATTATTTTCACTTACTTGAATTTGCTCCCAAGTGTTCCCATTGTCAAAAGATCGCTGAAACTCAAAAATCCCCCCAGTAACTGACATCCTATCTGCAACAAACCTTATCTCATCCCCCTCACAATAGAAGGCTTGAGGCTGGTCATCAGAATTTCGAGTTTGTAATTCATTAGATAACACTTTTAAATTCTCAATTTTAATACTATATTGTATCCCATAATAAGAATTTTTAGTGTATGCCCAACCTGATGAGAAAAATTGATTACAAGTTGTCATTTCCTCATGATCTAATTGAAACCTTGTAATGGTAAGACTAGAATCTGGCCAATCGTCAGAAGGAGGGTTGAAAACACAGTTTCCACAACAATCGTTTTCCCAACATTCCATATAAATATTCAAATACAAACCTTCAGATAAATTCAAATTATTTACATGATTATCTCGTTGTATAACGAAAGGCTCATTGCCCTGAATAGGTAGGTCCTGCCAATCCTTGTTACTATTTGAGATATGAAAACATTGGCCAGAGGATGACGTGGCTTGAAGATTATAATATGCACCATTAAAGTTTTTAACTTGATCAATTGTCATAGGTGAGTGATGGAAAGACACCCATATTTTATAACTTGGATCAGGGTAACTCGCTGGTGGCGACCCACCATCTCCTTTACCATCTCTTTCCATATAAAGCGCATCAATTTCAAAAGTGTATTTAATATTGTTCTGAATATTCTGGGTAACACCTTCATTAACTGTCATAAAAAACAGAAATAAATAAACCAATCCCTTTTTCATATTAGTAAGTTTTTTTGCTTATTAAAAGCCATTTTTTTTAAAAAGAAATCAAGGGACTTGGTGCCATCGCACTGCGTCCACCGTCTTGATGAATGACCTTTATACCATATTGATATTTTGTATTCATTTTAACAGAAGAATCAAGCCAAGCAAAGGTTTCAGCCGTTTGTCGCTTGGCTCTTCTGCCTGTGCTTTTGGAAGCTTCATCCAACAAATATTCCGGACTTGCTGCTCGAATGAGTGCTGGAACAGCCCCTTCCTTCCACCGATAAATTTCAAAGGACTTAACTCGCTCAGCATCCTGATATTTCCATGACAAAGCAATGGTCTTGGCTCTTCTATCCACTTGTGCTTGTATATTTTCAACCTCAGGTCTGATATAATCATCAATTCGTGCGAGTTGCACGGTGTCAGAAAAGCTTTCGTTCCCGGAT
>SLDF01000249.1 GCA_007125435.1 Saprospiraceae bacterium | reverse complement strand
ATTTTGTTCAATCGTCGTAGGAGTGACTATGACTCATTCACAAAATCATCAGTTTTTTTGCCCTATAAAACCTCATTACGAATTTCCGATAAACATGCTGGGTTACATCAAAATTATCAAGTAGCAACATTGCAAAATGTTGCGTTCCAGATATTGAAGGGGATATTAGAGGTAGCCTATCAGGGGTGACCGACTGGTGCGAAGCAATTGACTTGACTAAATGTCAAGTCAATAAGGAGGGAACTGAGCCGACTCTGGCTCAGCTTCGACTGTTCCCTAACAAAAGACTAAATACCATTTACTCATATTGCTTTTATATTTTTTATGGCATTCGTGAATCTCCTTCGTCGATTTTAACCCTCATTACGAATTTCCAATGCATAATCCGGGTTAGCAGGGAGGGCTATCTTATTTTAATACTTTGGGCATCACCCTCCTCCTATCGTCGGTGGGTCGCTACGTTCCAGGGCTCCCTGAACGGTCGGCCTCTGCTCCACTATCGCTACACAGAGCCTGGCTCCTATCGTCGCCACCCTTTCACATCGCTGATGCAAATCAATATATATACAGATAATCTCAAATGCTCCAGATAAATATTGTAAGTTCTAATTGAGTTGTCTAAGGGTCTTCTAATCACACTCTGTGAGACTCCTGAGCCCATCAAATAAAACATAATGAGTTTTTTTTATAGCCAAGGCTTCCAACAAGATACGTACTAAACAAAATGTTTGTATTTGGAATTAGAACCATAAACAATAAACGATATGAGCATTTATAAAAAGACATTCTTTTTTCTTGCCTCACTCCTATTTTGCTTATTCCTACCAGGGCTTATACCCACTAATCTCATGTTATTCATTTCGGGTGTTTTATCGATCTTTATTTTTCTTGGACTGACATACATAGTACTGAAAGACAACAGTGATCAGGAGATAGAAGAAGATCCGACAAACCAATAACATCCAATAAGCATTACTTTTAGAAAACTCAATGACTGTTCATCTTTATAGGTATTTCTCTCCAAAACTCTTCTAGTAGCCCATATAGATCCAGGAAAGTAAGGGTCTCATACCGTTGATCCAGGCATCTAAACTTGTTGTCTGCCTATAAGTCCAGAAGTACGTCTAATTATCATATATTTACACTTCAACACTATTGACTTAAACACTTTGCACACGTACCGCATTTAAAGCGTATTGTACTACAATTCCAAAGACCGCGTGGCGTGGTGAAAAGTTTTATTTTGACAACATTTCAATTCTAATAGATGAGACAAGTTTTATTTTTTTTGATCTTCTTGTTAGCACAGCAAATTTTGGTTGCTCAACCGCAAGGCAGTCACTCAGCATCAGACATTCAATTGATGTTAAAAAAACTGAATACAGCGGCTACAGTCTTATATGTGGCAGCCCACCCTGACGATGAAAATACAAGACTCCTCTCCTATTTAGCAAATGAACGGTGTGTAAAAACAGCTTATATTTCCCTTACCCGTGGAGATGGTGGACAAAACTTAATTGGACAAGATATCGGCCCGCTACTCGGCTTGATCCGATCGAATGAACTCATGGCTGCCAGAAAAGTCGATAAAGCCGAGCAGTTTTTTACCAGAGCCTATGACTTTGGTTATTCAAAAAGTCCGGAAGAAACCTTTAATATTTGGGGAAGGGAGAATGTCCTGGATGATTTAGTTTATATCATTCGTTATTTCAAGCCAGATTTGATTATTACCAGATTTGCAACAGATGGTAGTGGCGGACATGGCCATCACACTGCTTCTGCGATATTGGCGGAGGATGCCTTTGAAGCTGCTGCTGATCCGGGAAGGTTTACCCATCAATTAGACAGAGTAGATGTATGGCAAGCTCACGCCCTACTGTATAATAATGCCGCCAGGTTTAGAAATCCTAATGCCGACATGAGTGGTAACATACCCATTAATGTAGGTAAATACAACCCTTTAATAGGCCGCTCTTATGGTGAAATAGCCGGTCTTTCCAGGAGTATGCACAAAAGTCAGGGTTTTGGTTCTTCTCAATACAAAGGGGAAATCATGGAGTATTTTAAGCCTTTAATGGGATATCCGGTAGAGGATGATATTTTTGACAGATTAGAGACAGACCTTAGACGCTTGAAGGCCTCAATCGCATTTTTCACAGCAGTTGATGATGCACTGAATCAGTATAATCCTGAAGCTCCTCATGAGATAGTAGAGCATTTATTGATAGCATATGAAGAAACAAGCTCAATTCAGGATCAATACTGGAGAGAAATCAAAAGAAAGGAGTTGGAAGACTTGATACTAGCCTGCACAGGGACGTGGGTAGAAGTCAATGCATCCGATCCGACATCTACAGCAGGAGAAAATATCAATGTATCAGCTGAAGCTATCACACGCAGTCCTATTAATGTAGCTCTAGAAGGCATAAAAATAGAGGGCGAAGCTGTTGAAGTGGACAAAGAGGAGTTAGAGACAGGTCAGGTCTACAGAAGAGAGTTTTCTTACAAGGTATCAGATGATTTGACCTTTTCCGGTCCGTATTGGTTGCAGTCAGAGCCCGTAGATGGCTTATTCAATATTTCTTCGCAACATCTCCTTGAAAACCCTATTGATGATGGTCACCTTTTTGCAGACATACAACTATCAATTAAAGGAAAACCATTAAGCATTAGAAGGCCTATAACATACAGGTGGGTAGACCCTGTAAGAGGACAACAATACAGATTATTAGAGATAATACCGGAGGCCATTGTCAATTTTACCGAAAGTGTCATTATTTTCCCAGATGATAGTCCTGTATCTACAAGGGTTACTGTCAAAGCAGGTAAAGACAGTATAGGCGGTCGATTAAAATTAATCGGAGATAGCAATCTAAGAGTCGAGCCAGAATATGTTGACTTTAGTATTGACAAGAAAGATAAGGAGCAATACTTTGAGTTTCTAATTTACCCTTCTGATCAAGCAGACATAAGACAAGTAAAAGCAGTCGTTGAATACAAAGATAAAAATCTTGATAGGTCATTAGTAAAGCTGAATTATGACCACATTCCCATACAAATGGTATTTCCCGAGGCTAAAATAAAGTTGGTAACCCTCGACATAAAACCAAAATCCGGAGATATTGGATACATAAAAGGAGCGGGTGATGATGTTGCTTCGGGAATACGCCAACTCGGCTATAAGGTAGATGAAATGCAAGTATCTGACCTGGACAAAAATGATTTATCAGGTTATAAAGCCATACTCACAGGCGTGAGAGCTTTTAACACTAATGAAGATTTATTTGCCAAAGTTGAAAAGCTCAACCAATACATTGAAGAAGGAGGCGTATTAATCGTACAATATAATACAAACAGCTGGGCAGGCCCACTTAAAGGGCCTATAGGCCCTATTCCATTCAATGTCACCAGAGCTAGAGTCACAGATGAAACTGCGGAAGTCATTATAGAAAATCCAGAGCACGCCGTACTCAATGTTCCGAACAAGATAACCAGCGAAGATTTTGATGGGTGGATTCAAGAAAGAGGGCTCTATTTTGCAGATGAATGGGATGATGACTTTGTAGCTCCGCTAGCTATGGCTGACCCGGGTGAGGATTTACTCAAGGGGAGTTTAATCATAGCGCCTTATGGCAAAGGGTATTATATTTATACCGGCTTGTCCTTCTTTAGACAAATACCCAACGGGACTCCAGGAGCTTTCAGATTACTATCAAATTTATTGGAGATGGGCCAGATTGAACCGTAAATATGGAAAATAACGCAAAACATCACGACAAGAGTGTCTCCATCAATTGGCGAAGATGGTACTGGGCTCTGGTTGTTTTCTTGATCATTCAGATACTTATATATTATTGGCTAACCAAATCATTTGAATGAGTGCCATAGACTGGATCGTATTAATAGCTACGCTAACCTTCATTGTCTGCTATGGCTTGTACAAAAGTCGGGGACAAAAAAATGTAGATGGCTACTTTAGAGGCAATAATTCTTTGCCCTGGTATGCCGTCGGTTTATCCGTCATGGCTACTCAGGCAAGCGCCATTACCTTTTTATCAGCGCCGGGTCAGGCTTACGTTGATGGAATGCGTTTTATCCAATATTATTTTGGCCTACCATTAGCCATGATTGTTATCTGTGTGGTTTTCATACCGTTATACCACCGGCTCAAAGTCTACACTGCCTATGAGTTTCTAGAGAATAGATTTGATCTAAAAACCAGATCGCTGGCGGCCTCCTTATTTTTAATCCAGAGAGGATTGGCAGCGGGATTGACCATATATGCTCCAAGTATAATTCTTACGTCTATTCTTGGATGGAATATTTACGTTACAAATGCCCTGATAGGAGGACTAGTACTGCTGTATACTTATTCTGGTGGTACTAAGGCTGTGTCATACACTCAAATGGGACAAATGGGCGTCATACTCGCCGGAATGCTCATTGCAGGTGTGATGATTGTCCGCATGTTGCCCGAAAATGTGGGGTTTACTGATGCGCTGCAGATAGGAGGCAAACTAGGACATATGAATATCATTGACTTTGAGTTTAATCTCAAAGAAAAGTACAATGTCTGGTCAGGCATTATTGGCGGTTTCTTCCTCGCACTTTCTTACTTTGGTACCGACCAAAGCCAAGTTGGCAGGTATATTAGTGGAAAGTCTCTGGGACAAATCAGAATTGGTTTATTATTCAATGGCTTAGTCAAAATCCCGATGCAGTTTTTTATCCTTCTAGTCGGTGTACTTCTATTGGCTTTTTATCAATTCCAACAACCACCACTGTTTTTTAATGAAGTGGAAACCAATAAGGTTTTGCAGAGCGACTATGCTGGTGAGTATAAAAAGTTGCAAGAGACATACGATGCTATTCACACTGCAAAAAAAGAGGACGTAGAGCAAATGCTTAAGGCCTTAAAATCAGGAGATGACAATAGTATCCAGATGCTCCAACAGTCCATGCAGTCAAAAAGTCAAGAAATTACAGAATTGAGAAGTCAAGGTATGGCACTCATGAAGTCAAACGATCCTCTTGCTGACACCAATGATATCAATTATATTTTCCTCAATTTCGTGACTGGACACTTACCTATCGGGCTCGTGGGCTTACTCATTGCTGTCATTTTCAGTGCTTCTATGAGTTCGACATCTTCTGAATTGAATGCCCTGGCCTCAACGTCTGTAATGGACATTTACAAGCGCAACCTAAAGAAGGATGGTTCATCTGAGCACTATCTCAAATCGTCTAAAACTGCCACTCTACTCTGGGGCATATTCGCCATATCTGTGGCAAACTTAGCTAGCGAAATGGGTAGTCTTATAGAAGCTGTGAATGTCCTGGGCTCACTTTTTTACGGTACAGTATTAGGCATATTCTTAACTGCATTCTTTGCAAAATGGGTAAAGGGAGGCTCGACTTTCTATGCTGCTCTGGTTGCTCAGTCCGTCGTACTATATTGTTTCTTTTTTACAGATTTGACTTTTCTTTGGTTCAACCTTTTGGGTGCTGCCATTGTCGTTTTCCTAAGTATAGGAATTTCAGTCTTTAGTAAACGGCAACATAAATAATTACACGCTTACTGCGCACGTCAAAATTCTATTTATAAGATATATACTTACCCCTGGAAGTGAAAACTCATGTAGCATTTTCGGCGTAGCCATAAATACAAATTGCATACCCCTTACCCGAAGGTTAATATCCCCAAAGCTCATTAGTATTTCATCTTTAAATTGTATATT
>SLDF01000226.1 GCA_007125435.1 Saprospiraceae bacterium | reverse complement strand
TGAGCCTTGACCTGAGCACCATGGCTGACAGGAAGGCCATACAAGCAGAGCTCCAGGAGAAGATTCAGGATAAGGGTATTGTACAGTTCATCCTTAAAAATATCGTATTCGATAAGACTCTGGGTCACTATACGTGGCGGATGAATCTTGACAGTATACATGACAATTATGCATCAATTTTGCAAGGGATCAAAAGCCCTCATACATACGATAGGCCAGCGCTATTCATCAGAGGCGCCAACTCCGGCTATGTCAATGACGGAGACATGACTGATATCAAAAAGCTCTTCCCACAAGCCCGGTTAGAGACGATCGCCGACGCAGGACATTGGGTTCATGCAGAACAACCTCAGAAGCTTTATGACCTTGTCATTGATTTTTTGAATGAATAAGTCCTGTAGGCAAATTTTTTGGGCATCACCCTCGTCCTGTTGTCCTCGGGTCGCTATGCTACGCTGCTCACTATTCGTTCGGTCCTGCGGACTGCCTTCCTGCGGTCGGCACAGCTCCGCAGCGCTGATGCAAAAAAGAAGATAGAGCGAGACTCTGTGATGTGGTCTGCAATGCCTAATTCGAGTAATTAATGGCATTAAATGCAACGGATTACAAATTGGTTCGTTATTGGTTTGTGCATGTTATTATACAAATGATTTCGCCTGAAATTGACACTATGTATTATTCATAAGTACCGATGATTGGGGTAGATCAAAGGAACAATAATGACGCATCAGGTTTTTTGACTGCATTTGAGAAGTTGGATGGTTTATTTTATTATTTTTTGGACATTTGCATGCTACAGTTTTTAATATGAAAAAAAGAATATCCGTATTTATGAGCCGAAAATGGTTATATGGTGCAATAATGATCTGCGTAGTTGCAGTTGGTCTATCATCTTACACATTAAACAGAAGTGGTAGACTATTTGAAATCTCAAAGAATCTGGAGATTTTCATAAATCTTTACAAAGAGGTTAATACCAATTATGTCGAGGATATAGATCCGAGTAAATTGATGAAGGTTGGTATTGATGCCATGCTGGAAACACTTGATCCATTCACCAATTATATAGCAGAGTCACAGGTAGAGCAGTATAGATTCATGTCAGAAGGCAGATACCATGGTATTGGGGCTTTGGTAAATGTTATCAATGGAGAGTTTGTAGTTACGGAGCCATTCGAAGAAAGCCCTGCATATGATGCCGGTATCAAAGCCGGTGATGTTATTCTGGAAATAGATGGGTTGCCACTTGTTGATTTGAATATGGACGAATTCAGCGCAATAGTTAAAGGCGCTCCCAACACTGAGGTCGCTGTAAAAATGAGACGTCATGGTAATGGTGAAGTTTACGAGACAGTAGTTGTTCGCAGTGATATTGATATCCCCAATGTACCGCACTTTGACCTCATTGATAACGATTACGCCTATGTCAATCTGACGACCTTTACGCCCAATGCATCCGGTAATATCGCAAAGGCACTAAGAGATATGAAACGCGAAAATCCGGAATTTAAAGGCATCATACTGGATCTTAGAGATAATGGTGGAGGACTATTACAAGAGGCTGTTCGTATTTGCAATTTATTTATCCCCAAAGACCTCGAAGTCGTTAGCACCAGAGGTAAGGTAAAAGACTGGGACAGATCATTCAAGACAACATCCAATCCTACTTATGAAGACCTGCCCATCGTAGTTCTAGTAAATGAAAGGTCTGCTTCAGCCTCTGAAATCGTTAGTGGTGTGCTCCAGGACTATGATAGGGGTGTTTTAATTGGCAGACGCACATACGGAAAAGGCCTTGTGCAAAATACGAAAGAGGTAGGGTACAATTCCAGAGTAAAAGTGACGACAGCAAAGTACTACATACCAAGCGGTCGATGCATCCAAAGTGTATCATATGAAGATGGCGAACCGCTAGATATTCCTGATAGCCTGCGAGGACAATTTAAAACCAGAGCCGGTAGGTTGGTTTTAGATGGAGGTGGGGTAGCTCCAGATATCCTTATGGACGAAGATTTGTCTGCACCATTTATTGATTTTCTGAATGATAGTTATATCATCTTCAACTATGTGACAGAGTGGACCCAGAAGCACGATAGCATTGCAGGGCCAACAGAGTTTGTATTTGAAGACTTTGACAAGTTCAAATCTTATGCGCTGAAGTTTACTGATGACTTCGAGTCAGAAAGTGAAGCTATTCTGACCGAGCTGAGAGACATCATCAGAGAAGAGTATGGCGATGATAAATCCATGCTTTCTTCATTGCAAAAACTTGAAAAGCAATTACAGAAGACAGCCGCCCTGGAGCTAGAGAAATATAAGGCTGTGTTGATCAGCCAAATCGAAGAAGAGATTATAAAGCGATACTACTATCAAAAAGGACGAATAAAATATACCTTGAAAGAAGACCCCTGGGTAGTAGAAGCTACAAACATTCTTAAAGATCAGAAAAAGTATAGTAAAATATTAGAAGCTCAGTAGATTGAAAAGCCCACTGTTTATTTTAATTGAAACCACTGCTGACCTATGTTCAGTAGCTATATCAGATGATAAAGGCATTTTAGCTGCATCTAAATCATTGCTAAAATACGATCATGCCTCTAAATTGACATTGCTCATAGAGCAGGCAAGACAAATGGCCGGCATCGCACTAAAAGATGTGAGTGCTATATCTATAAGCCTGGGCCCGGGGTCGTATACCGGGCTTAGGGTTGGCATGTCAACCGCTCAAGCTCTGGCCATGAGCTTAAGTATTCCATTAATAGGTATACCCACATTAGAGGCTATTGCTTTTAAGTGTGCATCGAAGCACAACTTCAAACCCGGTAAGTATATCCCTATGATTGATGCCAGAAGAATGGAAGTGTATACGATGACATTTAATGAAAAGATGCAAGCCATTGGTGATGCTAAAGCTTTAATACTTGATGAAGATTCAATCCAAACTGAAATCGGGCAAAGTGACTTTGTATGCTTTTCAGGCAATGGCGCCTTTAAAGTAAAATCATTTTTGGAGGTCAAGGAACATGTTTTGATAGACATCGAGGAGTTAAGTGCATCAGATTTACATGGATTGACCTTGCACAATTACCAACAAAAAAAATTTTTAAATATTTTTTTAGCCCAGCCCATATATATCAAACAGCCTAATATTACCACCCCTAAACCACGCCTTAAAGCTTAATTATTCGTTAAGTATATATTTAAATTTTCCACAATTATAGCATTAAATGAACTGATTTACATGCTAAAACAGTTTATTAATAAACATCATTTGTCAAGTTTGGTACAGTTTTGGTAATATACAAACCAAACATATCCAAAATGGCTAACATATGAAAAAACAGAAGAACGAATCAGTTACATTAAAGAAAGGAGATAAAGATATTTATCTTGACTATGCCTTATTACGAAAGGCAGTATTAGTGCTTAGAGCAGTAAACCACAAGCTAAGACAAAGAATAATTGACCTTCTTGAAGATAATGAAGCAATGACGGTCACAGACATCTACATTAAATTAAGATTAGAACAGTCTGTGGCTTCTCAGCACCTTGCTATCTTAAGAAGAGCTGGTGTTGTCATTACAGATCGACAAGGTAAGTTCATTTACTATTCCTTAGATAAGGATAGATTGAACCAAATTTCAAAATTAGTAGAAGAATTGGCACTATAAGGTGTGACCTCTACAACATGTTGATTTGCTGTTAGTTAAGTAGCTTTTCCTAAATAAAGGCTTGAATCTTTGTAGTGTAAAGACAAGAAATATGGACATTTATTTTAATTTATGTCCATATTTTTTGTTGATATTATATAATTGGTGCATATTTGTTGTGCTAAGGTTAATTATACATATTGGAAAACTACAAAATTTCTTTGCATGAAGAAGACTAAGGTTATTTTTGACAATGACAAACTACAGTATTCGTCTGAACTCTTAAGAGCACTAGCTCATCCCCTCCGCCTCAAAATTCTAGAGTTCATAGACAAAAACAACGAGATTAACGTCAACAAAATTTACAACACTTTACAGATTGAACAATCCATTACATCTCAGCACTTGAAAGTGCTAAGAATGGCTGGTGTAGTTAATACCGAAAAGGATGGAAAATTTGTCCATTACAGTATTGACTATAGCAGGTTGATTAATACTGTTAAAGCGTTGATGAATTTCAAAGAAGCTTCTGTTAAAAATCAAGCTTAATGGCGTAGACTTTACAATCTCTGACTTGAAGGTTTAATAGTATTGTGTTTGTATGCTACAGATGGCTTTTATAGCTGCTGTGCATGTATGACATTTCTATATATAAAATAAAAAAAAGGGTAATGAATTTATCATTACCCTATTCATCTTTTATATCATTAATCCACAGGTTTTATAGTCATTTGCGGCTGCAAAAAGTAAAAACAAGCTTCATAATACTAAGCTAGAACTTCATTAGATGTGCTAGCGCTGTATGCCAGTATAGCATTTAGCGATTGCTTCGACGGTAAAAAACTTACTTTTGGTAATGCTGCTTTACTGATGGCTAATTCCTGATGCTTCTCGTTGAAGATGTAATTATCAGATAAAACTGCTGCCAATTCAAACCTTTCAGCCTCGCTAGTTTCTGAATATAAAAGACGTACTAAATCATTAATTGTAAAGGTTTTCTCCATGTGGTGGATTTTATTTATTTAATATTGATAAAACTACCTCTTAAAGAAAATATTGTAAATGGCAAATGTTATTTACAATTATTTTTACTGTTGATTCAATTTGACACTATAGACCTATTGAATAACGTTCTTCGGTGCATTGAAAGAAGAGTTTGCTCACCTGCTTACCACCTGGTTAAAACTTCTCGCAAGGGTTATAAAGATGTTGCTCAAAGTTGACGATAGTATGATCTTTTATTTTTATTCCTTCTGATTCGAGTAGTTTTTGCATGGTGTCTGCTGTTGGGAAGTGGTTTCGTCCTGATAATTCACCTTTGCGGTTTACAACTCTATGAGCAGGCACCGGAGGTGATATGCCAAAAGACTGATTCAATGCCCAGCCTACCATTCTAGCTGACCCCAATGTAAGGCAATCAGCTATGATGCCATATGTGGAAACTTTACCGCTGGGAATTAAGCGAACCAATTCGTAAACATTTTCAACGTAATTATATTCTTTCATACATGATTTATATTTAGCCTAGTGGCTACATTCATAATACAGATATCAATCTTGTAAAATTAATATTAAATTTACTTACTTTGACCCTCTGAAATTTAAAGATAAAAGATGTTGCCATTTAAAATCTTAGCCAACAATGTTCTCAATTTAACGGATGCAAGGTACTTTGCTGCCAGAGGGGCTGACTATATATGTCTCAATGAGTTGGATAGCAATAATAATCTATCTCCGGAAGAAGTTCTGGCTATTGCAGATTGGATTGACGGGCCTATGACGCTTTTGCACTTTATATCTGATGATTACTTTATTGAGTTCTCTGAAAAGTTTAATCCGGACGGTTGGATTTTCAATAAGCAGGATGCCGGTCTGCCACCGTCTCAGGTATTTGACCATCTTACTTTTCTCAACCATACCATTTCAGACTTCAAGTCTGTAAATCAAAATCAACTTGTTGGAACAGAAATAGTGCTTGGATTTGACTATCTCATTCTGGATATCAAACAAACAGGACTGACATTAGAAGAGGTTGAAAGCTCAGGCGCCCTTCCGATATTACAGACGGTTTGTGCAGCTAGTGCAGTATTCCTCGACGCAATCATCAAATCTGATGAAGACATCAAAATCCTCGAAAAAATTAATCCCGAAGGCATCGTTCTCCATGGCGGCAAAGAAGATGAAGTTGGCGTCAAGGTCTATGATGAATTGGATAATGTCTTTGACCTCCTCGAAGATAACTTTGTATGAAGCGAACCTAAGGGGTATGCTCATTTGTTGATTACTGTTTCATTATGGTTTTTGTCATACTATCGGCAGGATTGCTTTTAATTTTGTGGCTTTGGGCATCACCCTCCTCCTGTCGTCGTCGGGTCGCTTTTAAGAGTCTGAAAACAGCCATCTTAATGATCCCAAGTCTTGCTCTTTTGAGCAATCTCTTCGAAAAAAAAATACTTACGTAGCTATGGCTATGCGCGTATTTTTTATTCTTCGATCTCACTCAAAATAGCTGCGACTTAAATCATACGACGGCTATTTTCAGACTCGCTTCGAGGCTCGCTATTCGCTCGGTCCTTTGGACTCTCTCACTATCGTTCGTGACCTGCTCCACAGCGCTGATGCAAGACTCTTGAAATAGATGGTACCTTGAAAAGCACGCTATCTCCAGTAAGTAGAGGTATGGTAATATTTATTTTTATGTATGACCATTTGTTCAAGTCAGGCGTAAAATGTACTTTTGTGCGCCATTTAAACAATGGCTTTTCGGTGATTTATGCACTTTTTCGAAACATAAAATTTATATAAATGGATAAATTGATTTACATATTACCAGCATTTGGTCTTGTAGGACTGGTGTACATGTTGTTTTTATCAAGATGGGTCAATAAACAGGACGCAGGAGAGGACAAGATGAAGACAATCTCCAACCACATTAGAGATGGTGCAATGGCTTTTTTGAAAGCAGAGTATAGAGTACTTTCTATATTTGTTGTTATAGCTGGTGCGGCACTTGGTGTGTTGTCATCGGTTGTTGAGTCTACGCACTGGTTTATCGTGGTGGCTTTTGTAATTGGAGCTTCTGCATCTGCATTGGCAGGATATATTGGTATGCGTATTGCTACAGCTGCAAACGTCAGAACGACTCAAGCTGCACGTACCAGTTTGTCAAGGGCATTAAAAGTGTCTTTTGGTGGCGGTACTGTTATGGGCCTGGGTGTTGCAGGTTTGGCAGTGTTCGGTCTTGCTTTCATTTTCGCTATACTATTTGTTTGGTTGATGGGGGGAGAGTGGACAACTACTCACGATATGACTGTTGTATTGGAGACGCTTGCCGGTTTTTCACTCGGCGCAGAATCGATAGCCTTATTCGCCAGAGTTGGTGGAGGTATTTATACAAAGGCTGCCGATGTTGGAGCTGACCTTGTAGGAAAGGTCGAAGCAGGTATACCTGAGGATGACCCAAGAAACCCCGCAACAATAGCTGACAACGTTGGAGATAATGTTGGAGACGTTGCAGGTATGGGAGCTGACCTTTTCGGGTCTTATGTAGCGACAGTTTTGGCTGCAATGGTACTTGGTAACTATGTCATTGGCGAAATGGGCGGTCAGGTTACTGATGCATTTGGAGGTTTAGGCCCAATTTTACTTCCTGTATTGATTGCAGGTCTGGGCTTGTTATTCTCTATCGTTGGTACATTGTTTATAAGAGTCAATGAGGATGGCGCAAGTGAGTCAACGGTACAGAAAGCGTTAAATATAGGTAACTGGCTCTCCATAGTATTGACTGGTGTTGCAGCTTACTTCGTGATTAACTGGATGCTACCTGAGACAATGACAATGACTTTCTTTGGCGATGATACGGCTTCTGAAGTGACGCCAAATCACGTCTTTGGAGCTGTAGTCGTTGGTCTGGCGGTCGGTGCACTTATTTCCTTAATTACAGAATATTACACAGCTATAGGAAAAGGGCCTGTTAACAGTATCATTAGAAATTCATCTACAGGCGCCGCTACTAATATCATTGCAGGTCTGTCTGTAGGTATGTTATCCACTTTCTTTCCTGTATTATTATTTGCAGGCGCAATCTGGGGTGCATACTCACTAGCTGGTTTCTATGGTGTGGCACTTGCTGCTTCAGGTATGATGGCTACTACGGCTATGCAACTGGCCATTGATGCCTTCGGTCCTATCGCAGATAATGCAGGTGGAATCGCAGAAATGTCAGAACTGCCTAAAGAAGTGCGTACGCGTACAGACATATTAGACTCAGTAGGTAATACAACTGCTGCTATCGGTAAAGGTTTTGCTATAGCATCTGCTGCCTTGACAGCTTTGGCTCTCTTTGCTGCATATGTTAAGTTTACGGGTATTGATGGTATTAATATCTTTAAGGCCGATGTCCTTGCTGCTCTCTTTATCGGTGCTATGGTACCGGTTGTATTCTCTGCATTAGCTATGTCCGCAGTAGGACGAGCAGCGATGGAAATGGTAAAAGAGGTGAGAAGACAATTCAAAGAGATTCCAGGTATCATGGAAGGGACAGCTACACCTGAATACGGTAAATGTGTTGAGATTTCAACACAGGCTGCTCTTAGAGAAATGCTTCTGCCTGGATCAATGGCTATATTCATCCCAATTATTGTTGGCTTTTTTATGGGCCCTGAAGCTTTAGGTTCTTACATGGCAGGTGTGACTGTATCCGGTGTGATGTGGGCCATCTTCCAAAATAATGCCGGTGGAGCATGGGACAATGCTAAAAAGTCTTTTGAAGCAGGCGTAGAAATAGATGGGAAAATGGAATATAAAGGTTCGGAAGCACACAAAGCTGCTGTTACAGGTGATACTGTCGGTGACCCTTTCAAAGACACATCAGGACCTTCTATGAATATCCTTATTAAGCTTTCCTCCCTTGTCGGGCTTACTATTGCTCCTGTTTTAGGGCAAATTTATGGCGATGGTGCCGGGCATAGCGATGTTATGCCAAAGGAAAACATCATCGAAGCGCCTGACTACATAGGCCAAAATCAAGAGGATGATACTTATTCTCTATAAATCAGTAATTACACATCATACATAATAATAGAAAGAGAGTACTGTCCTAAGTGCTCTCTTTTTTTATTATATTTATTTTTTTTAGACGGCATATTAAAGCTCCCATTATGACAAATGCGTATAGCAAGATCAATGAACAGGATATAACAAGACTTACAGAAATTGTCGGCGCTGATTTTGTCATTCAGGATGAAGCTTCTTTACGAGACTATGCACATGACGAGACGGAAGATATTATGTGCTTACCCGAAGTCATTGTGAAGCCCAATAGCACAAAGGAGGTTTCCAAAATCATGGCCTATGCACACAATCGAAGATTACCTGTGACAGCGAGAGGCGCAGGCAGCGGATTGGCGGGCGGTGCTATCCCGGCTTTGGGTGGCATTGTCTTAAGCCTGGAGAGAATGAACCGAATTGTTAATATTGATATGGATAATCTTCAGGTGCAGACAGAACCGGGTGTCATCACTGAAGTTCTGCAGAATGCTGTCAAGGAGAAAGGTTTGTTTTATCCTCCTGATCCGGCCTCTAGCGGCTGGTGCTTTATCGGTGGAAACGTAGCCACTAATTCAGGTGGTCCCAGAGCATTGAAGTATGGCGTGGTTAAAGACTATGTCTTGAATCTTGAAGTCGTACTTGCATCTGGCGAGGTCATCGAAACGGGCGCACAAACACTGAAGAACTCAACGGGATATAATTTGACTCAATTAATGGTAGGGAGTGAAGGTACCCTTGGTGTGGTTACTCAAATTACACTAAAATTAATCCCGCTTCCAAAATACAACCTCTTGATGCTCGTCCCTTTTTCATCCGCAAAAATGGCGTGTGCCGCAGTATCTGCAATCTTTCAGGCAGGTATTACCCCTTCAGCCCTGGAATTTATGGAAAGGTCTGCTATAGATTGGGCTATTAAGTATATCGGTCATGTGAATTTTAAAATAGAGGACAGTGTCGGTGCACATCTGCTGATCGAAGTAGATGGGAATTATCTGGAAACTCTTTATCAAGATTGCGAAGTGATCACTGAAGTTGTTGAAAAGTTTGGTGCTGATAATGTGCTATTCGCAGATAACGATGACCAAAAAAGAGAACTTTGGAAGCTTAGAAAAAACGTGGGACACGCTGTAAAATTAAACTCTATTTATAAGGAGGAAGATACTGTCGTGCCTAGAGCTCAACTTCCCGAACTCCTCGATGGGGTGAAATCTATCGGTGAAAAGTATAACTTCACATCTGTCTGTTACGGCCATGCAGGAGACGGTAATCTACATGTCAATATTTTGAAAGGAGATATGAGTGATGAGGATTGGAATAATAAACTACACGAAGGCATTGCAGAACTGTTTCATTATGTCAAACAACTGGGTGGAACAATTTCAGGCGAACACGGCATTGGTCTGGTGCAAAAAAGATATATGAATATTGTTTTCTCGCCAATCGAACTGAAATTAATGGCAGCCATTAAGAATAGTTTTGATCCACATCACATATTAAACCCACAAAAGATTTTTCCTGAAGTCTAGCTTTATTTCTCTGTCAATGTGTTTTCAACTTAAGTTTATATGGTGTTAAACCATAAAATAGCTGTACAAGAATGCGGTCGGATACATGACGATAATCATCAATAAGTCCACTTTTTTGACCTGTCATCAAGTTTTTTTGAATAAAATTCATCTTTTTTTCAGCGAAAAAGCGACTGAAAAAAAAGTAAATTTAGAACAACCATGCATTGCAAATAGACTGCTTCCTAACTATAAGCTTCTACTTTATATCTGTTTGAGTGTGACACTTTAGTGCCCCATAGTGCTCATTATCAGTTAATAAAGATGTGTTTCTACGACTTTTAATAATTGGGTTCACTTCTATTGCTTATACTACAGGATATATTCATATTATAAATAAAAATATATAACAACCGCTTTTTTTTGTTATTGGTAGGGTCTGGAAAAAGCTAGATTATTGTATTGTGATTAATGTATCACAAACAAACATAAGCAATTAGGACTGTAAGAGAAATAATTGTTTTGGATATGTTCATGGGATTATAATTTGTTAGCGGGGAGTTTTCTAGTTCTTCCCGCTAATAAATAAAACCAGACATAAGATTAAGAGTAAAATTCATTTAAAGTTATATTCTAATAGCTTTTTAGTTTTGGATATGTTCATGGGATTATAATTTGTTAGAACAAGTCGTGCTGAATGCAGCACGACTTGTTTTTTTTTGAGCTATCTCGTTGATGAGGCTGTAATCTGGTTCTCCTTTTTTATACTCCTCGTTAATGAACGCCTTCATTTAGCGTATTGCGAACAGTTAATAGCTTTAAACCTCGACTAAGTTATCTTGCCCTTTATTCACACCAAAGTAAAACCATTATTTGAACTTTTCTTGCCTTTCTTTTGGTAAAGACAATGGTATCGTGTTATATTTACACTATCTTTTAACCCGTAATACCCGCCTGCTGCCATCGACAGGTGGCGGGCAGGGATTTTCTAATACATAATTCGGGTTTAATGCAAAGAGTATTAAGATTTAAAGTTCAATGTTGGTGTCGGAGGGTCATACTGTATGGTATGCCCTCTTTTTCTTTCTGGGTGTGATGTTGTCGAGAATTTTAACGGGTAGGCCCCATTTTTTCAGTCTTACCATGAGAGAGACACGGAGTACACCAAGCCCATATTTCACAGACCGTGAAAAGTTAATTGAAGAAGCTTCCTCGAAGTACTTTGTGGGGCAAGTGATTTCGGCGATTTCAAAATTTGCATAGATGATTTGACCGAGCATTTCATTGTCAAAAACAAAATCATCAGAGTTGGCATTGAAGTCAATTGCTGTCAAAACATCTTTATCAAAAGCTCTATATCCTGTATGGTATTCTGATAACTTGTGACCGACTAATATATTTTGAAAGAATGTAAGAAATCGGTTAGCCACATATTTATAAAGTGGCATGCCTCCCCTTAGCGCTCCATTGCCCAGTATGCGCGAACCAAGCACCACTTCATATAGCTCATCGCCTATGATATTTACCATGGCCGGTATGAGTTTTGGTGTGTACTGGTAGTCCGGATGCAACATGATGATGATATCACCATCAACTTCTAATGCTTTATTATATAATGACTTTTGATTGCCACCATAGCCTTTATTCATTTCATGCTTTATGACATGGTTGATGCCTAAAGAATGGGCAAGTTCTACAGTATTATCACTGCTGGCATCATCACAAAGAATCACCTCATCAACCAATGGACGCGGGATTTCTTCATAGGTCTTTTGCAGCGTTTGGCTGGCATTATAAGCCGGTAATACGACGACGACTTTTTTATTTTTATACATAATGATGCTTTAGCTGTAGAAAATGACTAAGACATAGTGCTCTATATCATAACTCGGGTTAAAAGACAAATTGCAAAAACCATACCTTACCATTGGCTGGGCTTGTTTTAAATCACGGTTTGATTCAAATTCATAGCACTGCTTCAAGGTTTTTTTAACGTTGTGCCATGTGGTTGTGATAAAGGCGGTGTTAGACTGCCGTATAACGTCGGGCAAAGATAAAATAAATAATAAAATTTAATTTTACTAATCAAAATAATTCCCGTATCTCAAAACAAATAATGCTCAAATAACCAGACATCTTTTGCAGTAACCGAAGGCCTTAGAATAAAAAGCTTTTGGGCTTAATATCGCATATTTATGATAATGAACTATTTAGATTCTCATTCTGTTGTATCCATTGAACATTCTCGAATCTAAATAGAGATATCAATAAGAATGAGATACGGATAAGACCGTTTATAGCTACATTTTGAATTATCGTTTTTTCAAGCATTGCATCAGCGATGTGGAGTGGTGGCGAAGCGAATGCGGAGCCAGACACGATAGAGGCCTGAGTATTCAGGTCTCTATCGTGGCCGAACGAATAGTGAGCCACGTAACGTAGCGACCTCTCCCTTCCCAGGGAGAGGTGATGCCCAAGATGATAAATTAAAATTCAAATTAATCAAAAAGAGCACAATGTTACATTGAGCCACCATAATTAAAAACTTTTATTTTGACCAACTCTCAGTCCACTGAGTCACCATCTATTATAAAAAGACCTATTGCATCTGACCAGATTTATGTGATAAAGTATGGCGGAAATGCCATGACGAACCCCGAACTTCGGAAGCGTGTAGTGAAGGAGATATCCAGCTTATGGCATATCGGAGTGCAGATTGTGCTTGTGCATGGAGGAGGACCTTTCATTCAGTCACATCTTGATAGATTGAACATAGAGTCACACTTTGTCATGGGGCAAAGACATACGACTCAAGAAACCATCACTGAAATTCAAATGGTGCTAAAAGGGCAGGTCAACAGTGACCTTGTCAGCCTGTTTAATCAAAACGGTATAAAAGCAGTGGGCCTTTCCGGTAAGGACGGTTCATCCGTAAAAGCCAGTATTTTGAAGGTCAAAGTTGATGGAAAGGAGACATCTATAGGGCAGGTAGGTAGTGTGAACCACATAAACACTGAATTGATACAAACCCTGCTTGATAGTGGCTTTTTACCAATTTTGGCGCCTATAGCTATCGGTCCAGACGGGCAGGACTTGAATGTCAATGCTGATGCCTTTGCCGGTCACCTGGCTGGTGCTCTAAATGCAACAGAATTGTTAGTGTTAACAGATATAGATGGCCTTTTGGCAGATGTCAATAATCCGGATACGATCATTAAATCCCTCAGATTGTCAGACATAGAGAGACTTAGAGGTCAGGTCATTAAAGGTGGTATGATTCCAAAAGTTGATGCATGTATGACTGCTGTAGAATCTGGAGCAGGCATGGCAAGGATAATCAATGGTCAGAGGCCGGAGCTTATTCAGAAGCTATTAAACAAGGATGAAAAACCGGGAACTACAATAACACGTTAATTAGAATTGGCTAATATGATGTCAGATAATCAAACACTTTCACTAAAAGATCAAGAAAATTATGTACAAGTTTTTAAAAGATACCCTTTGGCATTTGAGAAGGGAGAGGGGGTTTTTCTCCATGATGTAGAGGGTAAAAAATATCTCGATGCGCTAGCAGGAATAGCAGTAAACAACCTTGGCTATAATCATCCTACGCTTATCAATGCTATTAAAAACCAAGCAGACAAATTACTTCATATATCCAACTTCTTTGTAACCGAGCCTCAAGTACAGCTCGCCCAGAAATTGGTCAAACTGAGCGGTCTGGATAGAGTGTTTTTCACCAATAGCGGAGCTGAATCCGTCGAAGGTGCTATAAAAGCTGCCAGAAAGTACGGGCACGCTCACGGCAAAACCGGAACGATTCTCTCTGTCACCGGTAATTTTCACGGTAGAACTTTAGCTACTATTGCTGCCGGTAAGCGAAAAATGCAAGTAGGTTTTGATCCAATGCCATCAGGTTTTTACCAAATACCTTTCAATGACATCACAGCTTTTGAACAAGCTATGGATATTTATCAACCGGCAGCTATCATGATGGAGCCCATACAGGGCGAAGGTGGAATAAATATGGTGGACACAGACTATATCAAGTCCGTACGCAATATATGCAATGAACACGATACTTTGCTTATACTGGATGAAATACAATGTGGAGTTGGCCGAACCGGGACTATGTTTTATTACGAACAATTAGGTATAAAGCCTGATATCATGACACTGGCTAAAGGGCTCGGAGGTGGTGTGCCTATTGGAGCCTTTTTGCTTTCTGAAAAGGTCAATGATGCTATGGACTTTGGTGATCACGGTACGACCTTTGGAGGAAACCCATTGGCCTGTGCTGCGGGGTTGGCAATTCTGGAAGTTATTGGAGATGACCGGTTTTTACGTGAAGTAACAGAAAAAGGAGAGTATTTCAAATCCTTAATTATAGATCAGAAGCACCCACTCATTAAAGACATCAGAGGCGTTGGCTTAATGATAGGTGTAGAACTGACAATACCATCTAAAAAAATTGTACAACATATGCTAGACAATGGTGTGATAGCCAATGCAACAGCAGAGACGGTTGTCAGGATAGTGCCGCCATTAATCATATCAAAAGATGAGTTAAAGCAGGTGCATAATGCACTTATGAATGCTTTGAATGATTCATCTAATCACTAATAAACTATATAAATGCTTAAAGCTGCAATAATAGGAGCCACGGGATATACGGGCTCTGAACTGGTCAGTATTTTATTGAATCATCCTAATGTAGAGATCGTTGCCATTACCTCAGAGAGGTTTGCCGGGAAAAGGTTTTCCGAGATACATCCTCAGTTTTTTGGTTTAATGGACGACAAATTAATACCGTCGGACGACTTGAAAACAGATATCCTTGACGTGATGTTCTTAGCACTTCCGCATGGGGTTTCAATGAAGTTTGTTGAGAAGTTTGCTGATACTGGGGTTAAGATCGTCGATCTGTCAGGTGACTACAGACTATCTTCTCATGAAGTCTATGAAGCATGGTACAATAAACCTCATACATTCCCTCAAGCCTTTGAATCGGTAGTGTATGGTTTGCCAGAGCTGCATCGTGCATCATTGCGATCAGCCAGTTTAGTGGCGAATCCGGGATGCTTTCCCACAGGATCTATTTTGGCACTGGCCCCCCTGTTTAAAGCGTCAAGTATAGATACTGACACGCTTTTCATAGATGCAAAAACCGGTGTGACAGGAGCCGGTAATAAGCCGAGCGATGTCACTCACTTTCCAAATGTCAATGATAATTTTAAACCTTATGGATTGAAGAGACACCGGCACACTATTGAAATCGAGGAGCAATTGAGCCTCGTTTCTGCTAAAGAAGTGGTCGTTCAGTTTACCCCGCATCTACTTCCAATTGATCGCGGTATTCTTTCTACCATTTACATACCTCAAAGAGAAAATTCTCTAAACGAAACGACAATTCTTTCCCTGTATAAAGACATGTATCAAGATGAACCCTTTATAAGGTTAAGACAAGATATTCCGGATGTCAAGAATGTCAGAGGTACAAACTACTGCGATATTTATACCACTTTCGATAATCGAACAAACAACCTGATCGTCGTGTCTGCCATAGATAATCTTGTAAAAGGTGCAGCCGGGCAAGCCGTGCACAATATGAATATCATGTTTGGCATAGATGAAGTATCAGGTCTTTCTATAAACCCATTAAAACCTTAAATAAATATGAGTTTAGTAAATAATATAACAGCCGTGAAAGGCTTTACCTGCTGGGGAGCTTACACAGGCGTAAAATCAATGAAGAGAGACCTCGGCGTCATTAAGTCGAATGTTCCCGCTAAAATTTCAGCTGTTTTCACGCAAAATAAAGTTGTAGCTGAACCAATAAAAATAAGTAAGAAACATGCCGAAGATGGCCTTGCTCAAGTTGTCATCATTAATTCCGGTAATGCTAATGCATGTACAGGTAAGCAAGGTGCCGAAGGTGCTCAGGCAATGGTGGATACCGCATCAGATGCCTATAATATCGATAAGAACCTGGTCATCATTGCCTCCACAGGTATCATTGGTAAGAAATTTCCTACTGAGAATGTGGTGAACGGTATCATAGAGACTGCAGGCAAATTATCTGACGAGCCCAAAGCAGGCGTCCTTTTAGCGAATGCCATACTGACAACGGACACTTTCGCCAAAGAGGGATATTTGCCTTTTAAAATCGATGGTACTGAGGTTAATATGGCGGGTATTGCTAAGGGCTCTGGAATGATCCACCCTGATATGGCCACTATGCTGGCATTTATTACGACTGATGTTGCCATTTCACAGCCACTTCTGGATAAAGCATTCAAAGCAGCTGTGAAGAATAGCTTCAATATGATCACTGTAGATGGCGATACCTCCACCAATGACATGGCTATGGTAATGGCTAACGGACAGGCCGGTAATAAGGAGATAACCGATGAAAAAAGTAAAGCTTACAAACTCTTTAGTGAAAAACTCAATGAGCTATGTATCCACCTGGCTAAATTGATCGTATCGGACGGTGAAGGGGCGTCTAAGATGATAGAATACAAAGTGATCAATGCACCTGATGATGATACTGCTCGAACCATTATAAGAACTATCTCAGACTCTTCATTGGTAAAAACAGCTATGTTTGGTCGAGATCCTAACTGGGGAAGAATCATTGCTGCTGCCGGTCGAGCCAATGTCCCTTTTGACCACGAAATCATCAATCTTAAATTGGGCTCTGGAAACATAATGATGGACCTCATTGTAGAAGGTCAACCCGTAGAAATAGAACAAGCTATGGCCAAAAAAGTCCTGAGAGAGCCACAGCTCAAAGTCATTCTCGATATGCAAATGGGCGATATAGAGGCGACAGGATGGGGATCTGATTTGACAACGGATTATGTGCTTTTCAATGCGACGTATTCGACTTAATATTCATCATGTTATATAACAAAAGCTTCTCGTGAAAAGAATCTTACTGAGTCATTAGATAGTCAGCCCTTTAAAGTACATTTGTCTTTTATTTTAATTCGTATACATTTAGCATTATGGCCGATATTATTTTTGACCTTATAGAAGAAGAAAGAAGAAGACAAATCGAAGGCATCGAACTTATCGCTTCTGAGAATTTTACAAGTCCTGCTGTCATGCAAGCAGCCGGCTCTGTCCTTACCAATAAATACGCAGAAGGATACCCAAACAGAAGGTACTATGGAGGCTGCGAAGTCGTTGACAAAGTGGAGCAATTGGCCATAGATCGGTTAAAGACACTATTTGGAGCAGCATATGCTAATGTGCAGCCTCACTCCGGTTCTCAGGCCAATGCAGCTGTTTTCCTGGCTTGTCTGGAGCCGGGTGATAAAATCATGGGCTTTGATCTGGCACACGGAGGACACCTCACACACGGTTCACCTGTTAATTTTTCAGGTAAAACCTATCAGGCGGTATTTTACGGCGTGGACAAAGACACCGGTTTGATTAACATGGATGAAGTGGAAAGAATCGCCCAAAAAGAACAGCCAAAAATGATCATCTGCGGTGCATCTGCCTATTCCAGAGACTGGGATTACCCCCGTTTTCGACGCATAGCAGAGCAGGTTGGTGCACTTTTGTTAGCTGATATCGCACATCCTGCCGGCCTCATTGCCGCAGGTCACCTGAATGATCCACTTCCACACTGCCACATGGTGACTTCCACTACACATAAGACCTTGCGAGGCCCGAGAGGGGGCATCATCATGATGGGGCAAAACTTTGACAACCCATGGGGCAGGAAAACCTCCAAAGGCAACCCGCTCAAAATGTCAGCTGTATTAAACAGTGGCGTATTTCCAGGCATGCAAGGCGGCCCATTAGAGCACATCATCGCTGCCAAAGCCATAGCCTTCGCCGAAGCTAACCAACCTGAATTTAAAGATTACACTGCGCAAGTCATCAAAAATGCTCAAGCTATGGCCGGGAGTTTCATGGATAAGGGCTATGACATTATCTCAGGCGGCACTGATAATCACCTGATGCTCATAGACCTTCGCAGCAAAAACGTGACCGGAAAAGTAGCGGAAGAATCTCTTGGTCAGGCCGGTATTACAGTCAATAAAAATATGGTGCCCTTCGATACAGCATCGCCTATGGTGACTTCCGGTATTCGCATTGGTAGCGCAGCTGTCACCACCCGCGGTCTAAAGGAAGACGACGCCCGCAAAATCGTTGATTGGATTGACCTGGCCATTAGCCACCACGATGACAGCGATAAGCTCGCAAAGCTCAAAGGCGAAATTGCTGATTTTATGACGGCGTTTCCACTTACGACAAGTATCTAACCCGAATTATCGTCATATCCGCTTACGCCTTAGCCATCTTACTTAGCTTGGTTCTGGTCTTTACGACTATTTGGCTCTACAACATGCAATGTCTTGGGTGTTTACATTGAGCTTATATGGATCACTTATTTTTTCTGGGGACTAACACATAAAAAGTCAAAAGATCAACAATTGGTTAATCGGTTCATAGCCTTTTTTTCATGATAAGAACATGTGAGAAATACATACATGTGGCAGG
>SLDF01000252.1 GCA_007125435.1 Saprospiraceae bacterium | reverse complement strand
ATCATATTCATCAGAAATCCTATTACGGATTTATATGGCTTTAAAACTGATGATTTTGTTCAATCGTCGTAGGAGTGACTATGACTCATTCACAAAATCATCAGTTTTTTTGCCCTATAAACCCTCATTACGAGTTTCCAATGCATAATCCGGATTCAAAAAAATATTGACTCGTATTATTCATTGCGATGTCTCTCGAACCAATCCAATATATATGCTACTTTGTAAACGAGATTGCTAGGCTTATTAGCAATACCATGACCCGCATTTTGCACTCTGACCATCGCTGTTTCGACACCGGCAAGTTTCAAAGCAGCATAGTATTGCTCTGTCTCTGACATAGGTGTGCGGTAATCTTGCTCACCTGTCAAAAGCATTGTAGGCGTAGTCACATTACCCACTAATGACAGTGGTGATCTCTTCCAGTAGCTATCTACATCTTCCCATGGCATAGTACCAAACCAGTATTTGGCAAAAAACTCAGGCCCATCAGCGTGAAGCACAAAACTGGTCCAGTTAATGACGGGCTTGGCTACCACTGCCGCAGCAAAGCGATCCGTCTTACCGACTATCCATGCTGTCAGCACGCCACCTCCGCTGCCACCGGTAACGAATAAATTATCTTCATCAATATAACCTTTTGCTATGACGGCATCGACACCGCTTATCAAGTCGTCATAATCCTCAGATGGATAATTGTGATGTATGTAATTGGCGAATGCTTCACCATAGCTTGTACTGCCTCTTGGGTTAATAAACAGAACGACATAGCCCGCAGAAGCAAAGAGCTGATATTCTGCTGAGAATCGATCGCCGTAGTTCAAAAACGGACCTCCGTGAATCTCAAGGATCAAAGGATACTTTTTCTTAGGGTCAAAGCCGGGGGGCTTGCATATCCAAGCCTGCACTCGCTGACCATCATAAGAGGACTCAAACCAGATTTCTTCTACAGTGGCCAATGTTTTATGGCCCAGTAGATCTTCATTGACCTGAGTCATCGTTTTTACCTTTTTGTCTATAGGGTTGTATACTGCCAATTCTGCAGGACGATCAGATTTACCGAGTGTAAATACGATAGTGCCGTTTCGAGATACGGAATAGTCCCCACTTGCATAGGGTCTACCTAGTGACATACCTCCCAGGTCTCTGACACGATCTGTTACCTTACCCTTCAGGTCTATAGAAGCAATCTTAGTCTGCCCTTCAGTATCGTATCTGAACCACAAACCCTTCTCATCATCTTGCCAGTATACCTGATTGACATCTCTATCAAATTCGGTCGTCAAACATGAAACTTCACCGCTTGATAAGGTCATAATGTATAACTCCGTTTGTTGATAGCCTTTGTACGTTTCATCATTCCCCAGATAAGCCATGTACTTACCTGATGGAGAAATGACGGGGTTAAAGTCCGGCCCCAATCTATCTGTCACGGCCTTCACCAAACCTGTCTGAATATCTAATGTGTAGATTTCTGAATTACGCGGTTCACTGTCTTCCTCATCAGTTAAATTTGAAGAGAAGTAGACAAAGCGTCTATCACTGCTCCATGAAAATGGACCGCTATGGCTTTTATCGCCAAAAGTCAACTGCCTGGCATATCCCCCTTCCGAAGATATGACAAAGACTTGTCGGCTTCTATTCTTTAAAAAGCCTGCCCCATCAGACTTGTACTTAATCTTATCTATGTATACGGGTGGCTCTGACCATTTTGCATGCTTAGGAGGTTGTGGGAGTTTGACTTTTCTTTGAGGGCTATTGTCAACACTCATGTTGAAAACGATATATTGGCCATCTGGTGACCAGCTCAGGTTTCCTGGAGCATCTGTGAGATTGGTTAACCGTCGAGTCGACCTATCAGCCAAATTCATGACAAATATCTGAGAACCCTGGTCTCTATTAGATACAAAAGCTATAGACTTATAGTCGGGAGACCAAACTGGACTAGCATTTCGGCTGCCATCAGACGTCAAAAGCCTCTGCTCTCCACTTTTGATGTCAGCCATCCAAATCTGACTGGTCAAACCATCTGTGAATATATCCATTGAATTCCTGACATAGACCACCTCACTTCCATCAGCATTTATTCTGGGACTTGAAATGAACTCCAAATGAAAGACATCATCTGCCCTGAAAACTGTGTCGGATAAGGATTGCCCCACAAGAGCATACGCCACCCAACAGAATACTATGACTGTAAATAACCTTCTCATATAATAGACTTAATAATATACTTTAGAGATCTTTAATTTGACACGTTTGAGTCATTTTGATTAACAAATTTGTTATTCATTCATGACCCATATAATTTTCTTTCCTGGCAATTCATTTACTCTTCGTGCACAATCATTTAGAGCCTTACCCGGCACATCGCATATGAGCTCGCCATTGCATTTGTATAGAATACTTCTTTGAGCACCCGTAAAATAATAAACAAACTGATCCTTATAGTCATACCTTGTAATCGAATAGGGGTTAATATCCGAAATGACCTTCTCCATCCATACGGCATCGTAAGGATCAGAAACATGAATGCAAGGGTCTTGCTTACCATCATTCAACAGAACTAATTGAACGACATTAATACTTTCATCCTCTGCCATACATATAGTTACCATTTCCTTCGCGGTATAATAAGCAAAACTAACAGACATCCCACCTTTTAACTCAGGAGACATGGGGGGAAAACTTACCGGTCTTAATAGACGACCGTCTTCCATTCTGAATAATATACCACATCCATCTATTTCGCTTTTATCAATAACAGTAGCTTCATAAAAGTCAGGCATTGGTCTGTTATTAGGTTGGACTTCTTCTGGCGCTGCATCGGCATTGTCTTGCACTATTTTTTTCTTACTGCTACACGCCACTAATACCATTAATAGAAGCAATAAATAGAAAGGGTTTTTCATAGCATTATCATTTAAACCATTAATTTATAAGACGATCATTGACTACACAATGTTATCAACGAAAACTCAATGTATGTATCAGAATTGTAAGTTAAGGTAAAAATACAATTTTAGATGTAAAAGAAAGCATACTGAAGCAATGGGTACATTTGATTTTGTCGCTTTGGGCATCACCCTCCTCCTGTCGTCGTCGGGTCGCTATGCTTCACAGCTCCCTGAACGGTCGGCCCGGATTTCACATTCGTTCCATCCGGTCTGGCTCCCTTAGGGTCGCCACTGTTGCGCAGCGCTGATGCATGACCAGAAAAACCGACATTTTGAAATACACCCGACACGACCACTTTACTTACTTTACCCGTTAGCAAACCACGGTCTTAAATCAATTATCAATTTGTACCTTTGAAGCTATTGATAAAGAAAAGTTATAACAGAGAATTAGACATTGGTCATGGAAGCATTCGAAAATCGATTGAAGAAAATGTACAAGCACAATGGCAAATGGGCTAGAAGACAGGGCATTGAATGTTTTCGGGTTTACGATAAAGATATTCCCGGATTTCCTTTTTCTGTAGATATTTATGGTGAGTCTGTATATGTAAGTCTATATCAAGGTAAAAACACTCTTCAAGGCGATACGCCATTTGCTAGATGGATAGAAAATTGCCTACAAACCATCTCTAAAGCACTACATAAAGACAGAAGGCTAGTTTTCATGAAGAAAAGACAGCAGCAGAAAGGTCTGCAACAATATGAAAAGATAACTGAGGATTCATTTACATTTACTGTGAAAGAGGACGGTCTATCTTTTTTAGTCAACATGACTGACTATCTTGATACCGGGTTGTTTTTAGATCATAGAATCACCAGAAGGATGGTAAGAGAGCAATCTGTAAATAAAAGAGTCCTCAACCTATTTGCCTATACGGGCTCTTTCTCTGTTTATGCAGCTGCCGGAGGCGCTTCCAAAGTATTCACTGTAGACCTTTCGAATACATATCTTCAGTGGGCAAAACAGAATATGGAAATGAACGGATTTAATGGAGAACAATACATATACATACAGGATGATGTCAAACAATTCTTGTGGTCTGATGTCAATCAATCATTTGATATTATCATTCTTGACCCACCAACATTTTCTAATAGCAAGCGAATGAAAGACATCCTTGATATACAAAAAGACTATGCTGATTTGATCAACCAATGTTTGACGCTTTGTGACGAAGGAGGAAGGCTGTTTTTTTCGACCAATTACAGGGGATTTAACCTTGACAAAACTGCTATTGCTTCCAAGTCAATTAAAGAGATTAGCCACATCACTGTCCCTCAAGATTTTCGAGATAAATCTATTCATAGGTGTTTTATTATTGATAAGGAATAATGGTCTTATTCGCCTTCTACCTCGATCAATACAACCCCCTTTTCCACTGATTCACCATCAGAGGCGTTTATTTTTTTCACTATACCACTCCCTTCGGCCTTCAAAACATTTTCCATTTTCATGGCTTCAAGAATCACAACAGGGTCACCCTCATTAACTTCTTGTCCTTCTTCTACAAAGATTTTTAAAACTAAGCCCGGCATAGGCGCTACAACATCTGCCGACTTTTTTAAAAAATTGGCTTTCATACCCATTTTAGTAACCAATTGATCGAGATCATCTTTCAATTTAACAGAAAAGGTGGCATCATTAACTTTCAAATTGACCGTCTTACTGGATAAATCAATAGAAGCCAACTCAGCTCGATAAGATCTACCTCCATGTATAAGATGTATACAACCATCTTCTTCTATCACAATATTGGAAAGATCAATAGTCTCTCTACTTACTAAGGCTTCATATTGACCATCAATTGTTGCTAAATATTTCTTATTCATACTGTATGCTCTTTGGATAGTTTCATCAAAACTTTGACCTCAAGAATTGTAAAAATCAGATAGTGTACTATAAAAATGAGGATGTAATTCTTATTAGGAGGATCAATCATAGACTTGTAACCCCAAACTATACCTATTGCAGCGATCAGTTTAAACAATATAATAAACATGGTAAAGTATGAAAACAACATCTTGTTGGGTTGATTTGCGAGAAACTTGCCAATCGAAAAAGTTGCATATGATAGTCCCGAGAAGAAAAGCATTCCTATGACGGCAAAATCAGTAAAGTCACTTAGAGGCGGCCACAAAACCATAAGGGCACTTATACCACCTGCTATTAAAATAGTAATGATAAAATGTTTAAAAAACTCTTGTTGACTCATCAGCGTTTTATAAGGCCTTGATATGGTTAATACTAGCTCCTACGTCAGAAGATCAATAGTAATCTGAAACTAAGACTTTAAGGTAGACATCTCATTTTCATTTTGTGTCTCTAATCACGCTGTAAAGATAAGCAAATATTGCTGCAAGTAGGCAGACAGCAGTTAATATAGAAGTTGTCAAACCAAAATAATCATCTAAGAATTGTCCTATGAAATAGGCAAATAGTAGTAAAGCAAGTAACTGAAAAACCATGCCTGAGTACCTGGCATAGCTGCTTAAATTATAATTCTTTTTAGAACCGTTTGGTGGCTTATTTGGCAACAGGTGCTACTTTAGAAATGGTTGGTGTTGAGATTTTTGACCTATTAACTCCTGAACTCTCACCGCCCATGCTACAGCTCACATCAAAAATAGCACCGGATTCAACTATCAGTTTAGATGTCTCTACGTCCCCGGATAGTTTTCCGCTATCCTTAACTTCTAAAAGCTCCTGTACTTTGATGTATCCTTTAAACTTGCCTTCAATTACAGCTTGCCTGCAATCTATATTGCCTTCAAACTCTCCTGAGGCACCAATTATAATCTTAGATTTACAGGTGAGATCTCCATTGAACTTTCCGTCTATTCTAATATCACTATCAGAACTCACTTTTCCTTCAAACACAGTGCCAGCTGACAACAGGTTGACGTTAAGACTTGAAGAGCCTACCCTATTATTAGAAACGTTTTTTTCTTCTTTATTACTTCCAAACATGATAATGCTAAATTTTAGTGGGCTTCTACACCTCGAATCTCAAAAAAATGAAAAGGACTAACTGCCTGCTTAAATCATTAAACACTCCTATTCTGAAACCTTAGCCTAACATTCTTATGGACATTGCCACATCTGATATCAACTAAAACCGAGGACAATATGTACCTCTATCTTCAGGTCCGCATATATTGTAGATTAATGAAAATTCAAATGAACCATTTCCATTAGTAGCATTCCTAAGAGAAGATGTATTGATATCATAACTGAAACCTATACCAAATTGATTATAATCAAATCGCGTACTGAGGATTAACGCATCGTTTAATATTGAATTGTCTGGTCTGTTACCTATTCTGGTCCACACACCAAATTGAAAAGATTGCTCTTCAAATCTATTGGTATTAAAATCAAATCTAAGTGAAGTTCCAAAGTTTAACTGGAAGTGAGGGCCTTGAGAAAACATTACAACTCCAGGTAAAATACCTATATCATCAGTTAGCTCAAAATCTCCACCTGCATGAGCTGTTACTTTTGTAAATAACGGAATGGTAGCAAAATCAGCAAACGACATATTTGGTCTATTGATATGGCTATAAGCTACACCTGCATACCAACTGTTAGATCTATCTAAAATTGAAAACCAAAGCAAACCGACATTTAAGTCTGCAAAAAGAAATTGATCCCTACCAAAGTTCTCACCCGAGTCAGCAGTTGGATCAAATCCACCTGCACCATCGTGTTGTGTACCGAACTGAAGAGATGCAAAATTCAAGCTTCGCTGTGCGATTGCTGCCTCTGCTCCAAGAACTAAGTAATGGCTTCTTATCCTATCTCCCCCCATCTTACGGCTATATGACCCGGAAAGACCCGCAGACGTGGTGGCAAATACACTCTGTCCTACGACGTCTGTAAACAATCGTCCACCAATGCCAAAGTAGTCATTTCTACCTGTTGCAAATTTTTGGTCATAGGATGCACCAATGGTATTGAATGCATTACTTCTTAAAATACTTGCCCACTGGTTCCTGTAATTAGCAACCATTCTGATCTTACAATTCATCACACCTGTCAATGCAGGGTTCAAATTTAGTGGTGACATGTAAAATTGAGAGAAGTGTATATCCTGTGCTTCGATCCTTCCTAACCCACTTAAAACAAAGACGGAACAAAGCAAAATCAATATTTTTTTCATAAAAGTCCTTCTGTCGTGCTTAATTATTGTCTTACTTGCGCAAATATAATGCCATTAACACAAGCTTTAACGTTAAAATATCAAATGTCCAACTGCAAATTTAACAAAATAACTTTCTATTCAATACAATTTAGTCCATCTAATGTATTGATTTTTTTTTATCGGTAATTCATATTTGCAGTCATAGGAGGAAGTATAGATTAATACGTAATATGTAGTATCTTTGATCGTCATGGAGATTTATATATTTTTTAGCCAACAAACATTATGGAAACGAACTCATGTTTCAGAACTATTTTTGAACTAAGCTCTGTAAAAAAATTCCTAAGCTATGACAGTTGTATTCTATCCAACGGATCTTGTTTTGCAGCTCTTATTGGTGACCAACTTAGGTCATTAGGCTTTTCTTCGCTCACCAATCCATTTGGTACGCTTTATCATCCCAAAGCCATTAAATTGCTCATAGAATACGCAAATCACGATAGGCAATTTGACGAGGCTTTGATAACAGAGCAAGGAGATATTTTTTATAGCTGGCATCATCACAGTGATTTATCCACTACTGATCGCTCTAAAATAGTCAACCTTATTAACGATGTCATCATTAAGTTGCATGCTACTTTTGTCCAAAGCAATGTCTTCTTTTTTACGTTGGGCACAGCTTGGTATTACAAATTAAAGTCAAATGACCAGTTTGTAGTCAACTGCCATAAACATCCATCGTCTAAGTTCACAAAACATTTATCGAGTGTAGAAGATATTCAAAGTAATCTACAAGACATTGTTAATACCATACAAAATGTCAATGAGGAATCTACGATTGTATTTACAGTCAGTCCGGTCAGACACCTCAAAGATGGATTTATAGAAAATCAACTTAGTAAAGCTGCCCTTCTCGTTGCTGTTAATTCAATTGTCTCTGCAAATGAAAAGGTACTTTACTTTCCGGCCTATGAAATCATGATGGATGATCTTAGAGACTATAGGTTTTATGCAGATGATATGCTCCACCCAAATAGTGTGGCTCAAGAGTATATATGGAAAAGGTTTCAAGATTGGTCAATGGATGCAGATACGAAAAGAATAGTACAAGCTGTCGATCGTATAAAAAAAGCTGCACTTCACAGACCTTTCAATCCGGAAAGTGCAGCTCATCAAAAGTTTCTTCAAGTTCAAATCAACCTAATTGATGAATTGGAATCAAAACATAAAGGCATTAATCTCTCTCAGTATAAATCTATATTCTCAGAAAGCTTGATATAAATATTAACGAGCGAAGAGTTATCTTTTCTACCGGCTTGCATCAGCGCTGCGCAACAGTGGCGACCCTAAGGGAGCCAGACCGGATGGAACGAATGTGGAATCCGGGCCGACCGTTCAGGGAGCTGTGAAGCATAGCGACCCGACGACCACAGGAGGAGGGTGATGCCCAAAGTGAAAAAAGAAAGAAACCTATAAAAAATAGCTGCATCTACTCTTAAGATACTATTGTGCTACCTGTCTTTACAGAATGCTTAGTTCCGCACTCGCTTCAAGTATTTATAGATTTCGCTATCAGTCGTTAATATGATGTTAGTGTTTTTATCAAAGGATTTTTCTAATGCCTCCATTGCCCTTAGAAAAGCGTAAAGCTCTCTGGAAGCCGCGTTTTTGTTATAGGCTTCAGCATATATTGCCGTAACTTCAGCATCTGCACGACCTTTAATCTTTTCTGCTTCTCTGAAAGCCTCAGATTGGATCTGAGCCAAATCCCTTTCTTTATCACCATCAATCTTTCTAGCTTCGCCCTGACCTTCTGATCTGAATTGGTCTGCTATTCGATTTCTTTCTGATATCATACGGTCGTATACATTGTTACGAACCTCTTCTACATAGTTCATTCTCTTAAGTCTGAAGTCTAGAATCCTGATGCCAAGGTCGGATGTCCTTTCGTTCGCTCTATCTAAGATCATCTTTTCTATTGCGGGACGGCCAATAGAAATTTCTTCTAAAACCTCCAATTCTTCCATAAAGTCTTCAGATACTTCAGGCTCTCTATTGGTGGATCTTACCAGGTCGAGCAAATCGTAAGACGCTATAGCGTTTCTAGTCTCTCCATCTAGGATATCATCGATCCTAGACTGCCCTGAATTTTCATCTCTTAATCTTATGAAAAACTGAAGCGGATCGGTTATTTGCCATCTGGAGTATGAGTCCACAAAAATAAATTTCTTGTCACGAGTTGGGACTTGATTCGGATCACCATCCCATGCCAGGTATCTCTTATCAAATATCTGTATACGCTGTATAAATGGGACTTTAACATTAAGGCCCGGATTTACTCTTGCTCCGCCTACAGGCTTACCAAATTGTGTAACTATTGCCTGCTGTGTCTCATCTAGAATGAAAACACTATTAGATATAGTGATGACTCCGAGTAAAACGATGATGATTAATAATATGGTTCTATTTTTCATTCTTTATGAGTTTTTGGTCAATATTTAATAATGGCAGCACATTGGTACCTTTTTCATCAACGACTATTTTATTATTAATTTTTGGAAGGATACGTTCCATTGTTTCATAATAAATCCTTTTTTTGGTCACTTCTGCTGCCTTTATGTACTCTGTGTAAAGGGAATTGAACCTATCAGCCTCACCTTTCGCCTTATTAACTCTGTTCAAAGTGTAAGCTTCAGCCAATTGTACAGTTTCCTGTGCTTCACCTCTAGCTCTAGGGATAATACGGTTGTAATTGGATTCTGCTTCATTGATAAGTCGCTCTCTTTCTTGCTGAGCTTTGTTCACTTCATTAAATGACGGCTTCACTTTTTCAGGTGGATTCACATCTTGCAGAACAACTTGATCTATTCTAATCCCATTTTCATAATCTTCGCACATCTGCTGTAATTGTACCTCAACGGCACTTGCTACTTCTTGACGGCCGACGGTCAATACTTCATTAACGGTGCGGTCTCCTACGATAGATCTCATTGCAGCCTCCGACATGTCTCTGAGAGTGGTCTCTGCTTTACGAACTTTAAATAAGAAATTGTAGGAGTCAACGATTCTGTATTGAACTACCCATTCTACATCAGCAAGGTTTAGGTCACCTGTTAGCATGAGTGACTCTACCGCGTAGTTGCGTTTTGAATACTGAGTTCTTTGAGATGCTTGAGTTGTACGAAAGCCAAACTCGAGCTTCAGTTGGCGTTGAACAGGTATTTTATAAACTTTTTCTATTCCGTATGGAACTTTAAAGTTTAACCCCGGTTGCATGGTTCGATTGTATTTACCCAGCATAATAACTACACCTTCTTCCTCTGGTCCTACGGTGGTAAATGAAGTAAAAAGTAGCGGCACCACTATGATGGCTAGTATAATTTGCTTTTTGTATTTACGAAATAAGTACATGTAGTACTTCAAATCTAGATTGGGATCTGCCATAATGTTTACTATTTTATGTAATGTTTGACATTGTACTAAATGATTGAGATCAATAGATTGTTGATCGAAAATGCATATATCGAACAATTTTGATGATTAGACACCTAACTTACAATGTAAGTTGAATTATCACCTATTATTAAAAGTCCACATAAACTTTACAAGTTCTATATATGTAAATGTAATTAAATTGTGACAAAGAAGCAACGATTGTCGATAAATTCAATCCTTACCCGACAAAGGACACAGTCTTAATAGGTTAAAGCTCAAAAAACCATGATTTAAAGGATTAATTCCCATTATTATATGGATAGATTGGTTTTTATAGGGCGCCTTGTCATATTATTGCAAACAATTACAGCAGAGCAAAGTCAAAAAAAATTGGAAAACATATCTGATATACACAAAAAGCAATTTAACAAAGAGCCAAACTGGATCATAAAAGCACCGGGAAGAATTAACATATTGGGTGAGCATCTAGACTATAATGGCGGCAATGTCCTACCCGCTGGTGTTAATCGACATCTCTTCTTCACTATTGGTAGCTCCGAGTCTGAAACACCTCTGATTGACGCGTTTGCGATAATGACAGGCGAAAGATCGATAATCAGTACTCAGGATAAATATAACGGGTGGCGCGCATACTTTCGGGGTTCATTACTCGCTCTAGAGGAGGAAGGCTACAAGCTAGATCGACGAGTAGAGGTTGCTTTTTATGGTAATATTCCTCTTGGTGCCGGTATGTCTTCTTCTGCCGCTCTTTGCTGTGGTCTGATACTGGGACTTAGCCATACTCTCGGATGGGGACTAGATCGCAAACTAATTGCGTTGCTTGGTCAAAGAGCCGAACACATCATTGGTGCAAATTGTGGATTGATGGATCAATACGCCGTCCTGTTTTCGCGAAAAGGGCACATCATTGATCTTGATTGTAGCTCAATGGAAACCAGCCTTATCCCCTGGAAATTAAAAGATACAGCATTAGTATTGGTAAATTCAAAAGTAGATCATCAATTAGCCGGTACAGGGTCTATATATAACAAAAGAAGAGCCGTATGTGAAAAAGCGCTTAATATACTCAAAAAGGATGACTCCAATCTCCATTTCTTAGCCAAGGCTTCATTAGATCAGCTTGAATCTCTGAAGACACACTTTTCAAAAGATGATTTTGCCAAAGTCCAATATGTTATTCAAGAGGCTCAAAGAGTAGAAAAGGCAAAACAAGCCATATTCTCTGGATCTGCCGGTGATCTGGGCCAATTGATGTATTCGACTCACGAAGGGTTACAACACCTCTTTGAAGTATCTGTACCTGAGACAGACTTATTAGTAGATATAGGACGTGAGACAGATGGGGTCTATGGCGCCAGAATGGTAGGAGGCGGATTTGGGGGTTGTGTTTTATTTTTGATGGAAGCGTCCACTTCAAAAGAAGCTGCTAAAAATATTTATGAATCTTATCTACAGAAAACAGGTATTGACTCTCCCGGTTTTGAAGTAAAAATTGATAATGGAATATCTATAGCACCAGCCCTTTAAAGATAAGTGGGTGTATTTCGTTTTGTCGATTTTGGCATCACCTTCCTCCTTGCGTCGTCAGGTCGCTACGCTCCGGGGCTCGCTATTCGCTCGGTCCTCCGGACTCACTCGCATGCGCTCGTGACCCACTTCGCATCGCTGATGCAAGATCAGAAAAAACGATATTTTGGAATTCGTCCAGATAAATTTTGTTTTCCAGGCTGATTATCATGGTTTTACAGTAAAAAAGTGTATTTTTACAGAGTTTCTTTTTCAGACTATCACTATAAAACCTAACACTATGAAAATACTTGTCGTCGGCGCTACGGGCCAATTGGGCACAGCTATCTGTCAAAAACTACCCCATGAAAAATACCAGCTTTTTGCGATGCACAGAGACGGTTCCAATACGAAATCATTACAAGATCTTCCTAATACAACTCTTTTAAAAGCTGATCTACAAGATAAAAACAGTTTATTAAATGCTGTCAAAGGCATGGATGTTGTGATCTGTACAGCAAACTCTGCATCACCAAGAAGAAAAGAGGATAATTTTAAAAATGTAGATATTAACGGTATCAAAGACTTAATTGAGGCAAGTGAAAGATCAGACGTCAAGCAGTTCATTTATACATCGTCAATAGAATATGGCTCGCAAACTAACGCTATACCCTTATCAAATGCAAAGAGAGCCATTGAGGCTGCTTTACAGACCTCATCCTTAAATTACACAATCATCAGACCGTGTACATTTATGGATGTATATTTCCCATTTTTTGGGACAGATATTCCAATAAAAAATGCTGCGAATGCAACCATAAAAAGACCATTTAAATTTTCAGCTAACTTTTTTGAAGGTATAAAACACGATATCGAGAATAAGGGTAAGTTCAATGTCATTGGTAAAGGAGACCGAAGACACTCTTATATTTGTGTAGACGATGTTGCAGAGTTTCATATCAAATCTATTGGCCACTCCTCAGCTGAAAAAAGCATTATCACTATTGGCGGACCTGAGGCTCTTACGCCATTAGAAATCAAAGACATCTTTGAAAAACTGCTGGATAAACCTCTAAAAATCAGCTCTACTCCGCCTTTTGTAATCAAGCTTATGGGGCAGGTACTATCTTTATTTAATCCGCCCGCAGGAAACATCATGAAGTTAAACCATCTGTCTGCCATGAATGACTGCATAGTCAAAGATGCAGAGGATACAGCTGCAACCTTTGATGTAAAACTGACAGAGGCAGAAGTTTTTCTAAAAAATGCCATTAATAGATAATCATCTCAAAATAGATCACCATCCAGTATATCACAAAACAACTAAACTTTCATGAGACTCATATTAATTTTCCAATTGATAATCTACTCTGCAATGTGTATAGCTCAAAACGATGTCTACAGTGGATCTTACACCAGTGAACAAGATCTTGTCCAATTAACTATTGAAAAGGAAGGAGATTTCTACTTCGGGGAGGTTATTGTGCAAGATGTCGCATATGATTTTTCTGCAGAATTAATTGACGGATTCCTACAAGGGACTTATGACTACAATGGCCATGACATTGATATTGACTTTGCTTTGGTAGATGGCCAGTATTACGTAGAGAGCGAAGGGTTATTATTACCAATGACGAAAATTAACGGTGATGCTCCTCAGAAAATAGGGGATAAACAAACAATGACACCTTCAAACAATCAGTCAGCGCATACCGACATCACCGGATCAACCACTCCTGCAAGAGGTCAAAAACTAAAAGCTCCATCAGGTAGTTTTTCTTTCAATGCACCCAACGGATGGAAATTTGAGCAAAATGAATCAGGGTTTGCTATGGCTCCTGAAGTCCAAACCTCGGAAATGTATCTGCTTATTACACCTCACCATTACAATGACTATAACGGTGTGATTTCTGAAATAGAGCCATATGAAGACGCGACTAGTCAAACACAAATGTTTGGGACTTATCAATTATTGGAGAATAACGTGCTATGGGTACAATACTCTGGTATCACAAATGGCAATGAAGCATGTGCTCATAGTTTATATTTCCCATCACCGCATGGAGGCGGGGCACTTATCATTGCCATACATGCGGGCAGGCAGCCTGACATGGATTTGGTGAGAACAGCTATAGGTGTTGGAGAGTCGATGACTTTCCATAAGGTGCCTGAGGGTGCTGAAGCTAAGCAATGGCGACAAGCACTAAGTGGCCGACAATTACTCTTCATGCAAACATCCGGAGGAATCTCAGATCGCTGGAGTTATGACTTATGCTCTGATGGTCGTTTTTACTATTCTTCAAATACATCTGGATTAAGTGGGGGTGCCTCAGTTTTGTCTTATGCCGGTCAGTCAAAAAATTCCGGATCCTGGAAAATTACCTCAGAGGGCCAAAACCAAATAATTTACTTTTATTTTGGGGATGGTAGCGTACGACACTTCCGACTGAGTGCTAATCAGAATTCGAATGAAACTGTTTATTTAGATGACAGACGATATTTTATCCAGAACAATAATGCTTGCCATTGATTTAGGTAAGTTACACGAGATCGCCAACTCCAATAGTATGGCGGCAAAGGGATTCTAAGTGAATTTAGGAAGTAAAAAACAAACTGCTTATTTTTATTCAAAGATATATATCAGGGATAACTGGGATAAGGCTTTGACAAGCTCAATCTGGTGCTAAATACGGTTAAAATCTTATTTGTTTCAATAAGAAGCCGTTGATTTATTAAACCCAATTTTTGGGAATTATTTTAATCGTTTGTACATTGGAAAGTCGAATAAGCGAAATAAAAGTGAAAGGAGAGTTTCAAAAAGAATCTAACCAGGTAATGAGTTAGAATTAAATATGAATATGTTAAAGAGGATAATTTTTCTACAATTATTACCGCTAATGGTAATGCTTGGTTGCAGTGATCAGGGAAAGGAGCAATTAGGTGACCTGAGTTTTGAGGTGGATGGTAAAGAGGAGGCTCAATCCAGCTTCAAAAGGGGCTTATTATTACTCCACAGTTTTGAATTTGAAGATGCGGCCGATGCATTTCTAGCTGCACGAACCATTGATCCAGACTTTGTGATGGCGTATTGGGGAGAGGCTATGACTTGTAATCATCCACTTTGGCGATTTCAAGACAAAGACAAAGCAATGCTCATACTCAACGCCTTATCAACTGATCCGGAAAAAAGAATAGATCTGGCTCAGACTGAAATAGAGAAAGACTTTATGAGAGCCATCCATACGCTATACGGCCAAGGTAGCAAGGAAGATAATGACCAGGCATATGCCGAGCATATGAAAAAAATGTATGAAAAGTATCCCGGTCATGATGAAGTAGCTTCATTCTACAGCATTGCTCTACTCGGGTCTATAAGCAGTGGTCGAGATGAAGCTATCCACCAAAAAGCTGCCGATATAGCCAAAGAAGTCATAGAAAGAAGTCCCCGACACCCGGGCGCTTTACATTATTATATTCATGCTTATGATGATCCTGAAAATGCTCGTCAGGCAGTAGCTGCGGCTGATAGATACAGTGAGGTAGCGCCTAGTGCGGCACATGCATTACATATGCCTTCGCATATATATCTCGCCATTGGCGACTGGTCCAAAGTCATCAGCTCTAATGAAGACTCCTGGAAAGCCTCATACGACAGAAAAATTAGTAAAGGTCTAAGCAATGATGCGCTTGACTATCACTCTCTACATTGGCTGTTGTATGGATATATTCAAGTCGGCAAATACGATAAAGCACAGTCTCTTCTTGAGGACATGATGGATTATTGCGAAGAACTACCTAGTGTCAGAGCAAGATATCACCTTGTGCTAATGCGAAGCACCTTTGCCATAGGTACCAACCAATTCAATCATCCATCTTTGGATATCAAGATGGAGATGAACGATCTCAATGTACTTTATAGAACCATAGATAGAAGTGTAAAATCTATGAAAGCTTACAACCGAAGGGACAGTGCATCATTATATGAGTTGTCAAGGGCTATCAAAAAGGACATTTATTTCAACGAGATTTTCTTATCTTCAGAAGATGTAAAGCTTTGCAGTGGATCTGACCCTACCGTTCCAAACAGCTTTGACATCCAACAGGCGAAGGTCATGGAGATACAAAGTCAAGCACTAATGGCAAGGCTAAGTGGCGAAGAAGAAAAAGCTTACAGTCTATTACAAGAGGCCGTAAATATTGAAATGGAAATAAGCCAGGCATATGGTCCACCTCCTATCGTAAAACCCTCAGCGGAATTGATGGGTGAATGGCAGATTAAAGATGGTCACCCTGACAAGGCCATAGACTACTTTAAACAATCTCTTGTACAGGCACCAAATAGAACAATGTCAAAGGAAGGCAAGGCATTTGCTCTGTCATTGCTCGATACTAAAGAGCTTTAGATACTAACATAACCTACGCCTGACCAATGGATTCAACCTATTTAGCGCTGATTCTTTTCTTTATAGTTGCTGTATTATATTCTTCGGTAGGTCATGCAGGAGCTTCAGGCTACCTGGCTATAATGGCATTGCTATCATTTGCACCTGACACCATCAAGCCCATTTCTTTGACATTAAATATTGTCGTAGCTGCTATCGCCTCGTTCAATTTTATTCGCAAAGGTTTTTTTGACCAGAGGCTATTCTTAATTGTAGTGTCGGCATCTATCCCCTTTTCATTCGTAGGTGGTTACATGCAATTGGCTCCTGAGCTATTCAAGCTGATAGCAGGAGGATTTCTCATTCTATCTGCCGGAATGATAGTGTTCAAAACAAGCTTAAATAGTCTTCACAAGGATGTCAACAGTTCAATGCCTATGCTTCATGGTATCATCATAGGCTCGGTTATTGGACTTTTCTCAGGGCTAATCGGTGTAGGGGGCGGGATATTCCTTTCTCCGATTATTCTACTGATGGGCTGGGCCTCAGTAAAGCAGACTTCAGGTATTGCAGCCTTATTCATCCTCTTAAACTCTATCTCGGCCCTCTCCGGTCACATTGCCGCCTACAGATATATTGATACTGATATTTATCTTTGGGTTATCGCAGTTGTTCTTGGGGGCACAATTGGTAGTAAACATGGAACAAGCCGTATTGACAATCGAATCATCCTTAGCTTGCTGGTAATTGTACTCCTAACAGCCGGTGTCAAGTTTTTATTCTTTTGAAGTCTGCTTATATAATCGCTGCAGGCAGAGAAGTCCATAGAATTCATGCTTGGGCGTCTATGTCCTGCGAAAGTCGATAGGTAGCTACATTCTGCTGGTGGATTACTTGGCTCTCTATTCGTTTGACCTCGATTCTATGGTTGGACTATATTGAGTCTGTCTAAACCTTTTCTCCGCAACCCCTATACATCGCTGATACAAGGTTCTGATTTATGATATAGATATCAATGGTTATTATTATGCTCTTCTAGGATACTCTCGATATCAGAAAGGGTAAGACCTGTTATATCTGCTATGACTGAGATAGGCAAATCCTGGTCATGCGACTTTAAAACAACCTCAATTTTACCTTTTTTGATACCGATCTGTTCCCCTTTCTGCATACCGATCTGCTCTCCCTTTTGCATACCGATCTGCTCTCCCTTTTGCATACCAATTTGTTCCCCTTCTATTTTACCTTGCTCAATTATTTTAGAATACGTTGTCATAACTTGATCTTTTGCTTTTGGCGGTATAGTATCAATTACTTCTTTTATCATCTCAAGTTCTAATTTCGATGCTTTTAGAATGTAAATGAAAGTCATTTCAAAAAAGTTCCTATCATTAATCTCCTCGTCAAACAGTGAAAATATCTTAGCAATCTCTTCAGCGATAGTAGTTGGGTTGTTTCTCCACTTCTGGGCTATCATTGCAGAGGCCATGAGCGAATTTTTGATAGATAATAGTGTTTCGTTTGGCAAGCTTCTCAAGGCTACAAAGATGTGATTTATTACAGGTAAATAGCCTTTGACATTGGATGGATAATCCTCAAAGATTTCAGACAGTGTAGGTGCTTCCCACTTGCGACTGCCCTGATAATATATAACAGGCACCAATGGTTTTAAACCCTCCTTTCTCCTAATAACCTTGATGTAATGTGCAAACATGTAATAGCCTACCTGAAAAAGTACATGCTTATCTGGAGAACTCTTATGCTCGAAAAGTAAAACAATATCAACCTGGCCATTCGTCTTTGTCTCATGCAAATCAACCTCAAAAACTAAGTCAAAAAATACTCATCCAACTTATCATCAATATAGGATTCATTTAAAACTTTTAGGGTATCCCATTTTATTTGATTGACTAGCTCGACAGGCAAGATGGTCTGAAATGAAGCAGCTGCCCGCTCAGGATCAGAGAAAGATGCTCTGACAAATTTATCGTGAATGTTATTGATATCTTCCTTCATCGAGGGGACTATTATCTTATTTTGCCAAAAATAATAAATCTAACCCTCTCAAACATGAACAAGGCACTACAAAATACTAGATATCCATATAATAGCTAATGAGAGGCAGGTAACGTAGTCTAAAAAAAATATTGCCTGCTACTCACTGCAAAGTGGGTAAAACAGGCAATATTTATTGAAACTTTTGACCCGAATTTTAAGAGTTCATAAAACTGACAAAAAAGAGCTAACTTTTTTGACAAATCAAGTGAATCGTATTGAAAAGCACAAAAGCATAAATGACTGATTGCCAGTGTTATAAAAACAAGTTAGATAGAATTAT
>SLDF01000310.1 GCA_007125435.1 Saprospiraceae bacterium | reverse complement strand
GTCAAATATAAGCAAGTAGAGTTCATAGAGCAGTTTATAGGCAGTGAGTTTGAAGGTATCGTCAGCGGTATGATCGACCGGGGTATCTTTGTGGAGTTGAAAGCGAATAAATGCGAAGGGATGATATCCTTTGACAGGATGTCTGAGCCATATCACATAGAAGATAGCAAGCTCAAAGCCAGAGGACTGGTGACCGGCCATGTCATCAAAATGGGTGATTCTATACAGGTCAGGATATTGAGTACTGATCTCAGTAAACGCCAGATAGAGATGGAGATACTGCCCCCCGGCAATAAGTAAACCCTAATTTGAAAAACATTCTGAGCATTTTGTCGTCACTTATGTGTAGTGGACATTGGATGGCGTCAAAATGCGTTAGTACGTTGTATTCCTGTATCTTTGCCCATTATTTTTAAAATCTATGCTGGTGCAATGGCATAGCTTCAAGCATGAGATCAACATTAGTTATGAGATTGTTTTTTATTTTGGTATCCATTATGTGTGCAGTAGGGGCGCATGCTCAGACCTTCTTCAAGACAGATGACTTCAAGGTTTTGGCTAAGGACCTTCGCATGAATGGATCGGTCGAGGTTGTGGGAGAGGTATTGAGGCTCACACCGGCCAGGACCAATCAGAGAGGCGCTTGCTGGTATCAAAAAAGAAAAATAGACCTTGATAAAGGTTTCGAGACAGAGTTTACTTTTAGGATAGACAATAACGATGCTCAGTACGGAGGAGGCGATGGTTTTGCTTTTGTCTTGCACAATCAGGGCTTAGGTGCCATTGGCGGTAAAGGGAACGATATTGGTTATAAAGGTATTCCCGGTGCCGTAGTCATTGAGTTTGATACCCATGTCGATGAAGGCGATAAGACACGCAATCAAGTGGCACTGATGAAGTACGATCCCGCAAAGAAAGAGTACAAAAGAGAAGCTACTGTCCATGAAATAAGAGAACTGAACAATGGTGAAGAGCATTTTGCACGCATAGAATACAGAGACGGTTTTCTCACTTTTTTCATGGATAGTTATTTGTTTCCCGTGCTTTCTTTTCGCATCGATATTGCAGATCGGATTGGAAGTAGCGATGGCAAAGCTATCATCGGATTTACCAGTTCTACAGGTAGGGCCTATTCGCATCATGATATTTTATCCTGGAGTCTGGCGGAGTTTTTGCCGCCGCCTGAGGATATCAAGGAAGAAGAAATTACAGTGCTTGAAGGTGAGGTCATAGAGGTTCAGTCTCGCAACCTGGTGCTATCTGTATGGGACCACAACCGCATCGACGGAGACATCATATCGCTCAAGGTCGATGACAAGTATATATTGACAAAGTACACCTTAGAAGCGCTCAAGAAATCCGTCTCATATCGCCTTACCGGATTTCAGGCGCAGCTCGTCTTATACGCCCATAATCTCGGTGATATACCGCCCAATACTGCTGCCATAGAGATCGATGACGGCGTCAGCAAACAAACTATTAAACTCAAAGCCACACTCCAGGAAAGTGAATCGTTAATATTGAGATATGTAGGTGACGATATGTAATGCTGTAGACAAAGTTAATCTGTTTTCAATCCGATTTTTTGGGTATCACCCTTACGGGTCGCTTTTTAGAGTCTGAAAACAGTCATCTTTATGATCCCAAGCCTTGCTCTTTTGTGCAATATCTTCGAAAAAAAATACTTACGTAGCTTGGGCTATGCTCGTATTTTTTTTCTTCGATCTCACCCAAAATAGCTGCGACTTAGATCATACGACGACTATTTTCAGACTCGTTTCAGGGCTCGCTGTTCGCTCGGCCTCTGCTCCATTATCATTGCGCAGAGTCTGGCTCCTGTTGTCGCCACCCTTTCACATCGCTGATGCAAATCTCCTATTTTATAATTGATTCTTCGATTTTAAGCCGTAATACCCGCCTGCTGCCATCGACAGGTGGCGGGCAGGGATTTTCTAATGCATAATTCGGGTTTAAGGTCTGTAGGTTGCCTAGACTGGTAGTGGCAAGTCTACTGCGGATGTAGAATGACATCATCCTTAGTCCATTTTGCTTCATTTAACCCGGACTAAGCAATAGAGTTTCGTCATGAGGGTTTAAATGGCGATAAAATAAGTGATTTCGCGATTGAAGCATAGCCCAACCTATGGTGAATGAGAGAAATCAAGCGAAGCGACTTATTTTGATGCCATTTAAAACCGTAATAGAAAATTCTATTGCTTAGTTCGGGTTTAAAATATTTTCTCCACGCTTAATCTCTTCATCGGTAAACCCCACTCCGAAAAAAAAGAAAATAAGGCCATTTACGAAGGTGTAAATAAGCGCAATCACTATTATATCCTGATGATTGTCTGTGGTCCATATCCAGCCATTTATTTTGACATACTTGCCCAAATAAGAAGCTGGGAATATGCCTAGTATTGAAATAGTGGCTATCCTGGACTGAATTCTTAATCGTCTTACCTGCTTTGATAACAAAACCATTATGGGTTCTCCGCCTATGTCTGTATAAGGTGTTGCGCCCTTATTCCTAATCCTCAACCACTTAAAAAGTAGAAAAATGCAAAATAATGATCCAGCCCAGTTATGAGGCATACTAAAGACGAGTAACCAAAATGGTAAAATAAGCCAATAATAATAGTGAATGTTATCCGAAAAGCTAAGCCTATTATCTTGCCACCATCGTTCGAGCAGCAGCTCTGCTTTCTTTTCTGCACTTTTCTTGAAGTGATCTTCATCTATGGGGTATGGGTGAATCATAGTCAAATTATATTAAAAGCTAAAATAATAATTTTGATATATAACTCAAGTTGAAATATAAGGTGTTTTAGGTGGATTTAATTATATTTACAGACTTGATATATTGACCATCCTAATACAAAGATATGAAAAAGATTTTAGTCCTTCTACTTTCCGCCCAGATGTTTATCGGATTAAACGCTCAAAACTTAACCTTTGAAATCCCCATCTACTTTGAAGATGCCCGAGGTAATACAGATACCATTATTATAGGTTATGGTCCAAAGATCAATGAAGATTCTGTGTATATTGAACACGGAGAGACGATGCATCCATGGGATTTAGAGTATCAAGATGACCTTGAGGTTTGGTTTACAAGTAACTTTGCTCTCGATGCAAGGGTGCCTGACCTGACTAAAGTAAGATATAGACAGTTTTCCGGTGATTGTATAAATGGCTGGCATGTTCCAATGAGTGGACATTTCCAAATTTTTTGCAGATATCCACCCTTGCGCATGTACTGGGATCAAGATTTGGTTTGTAGCGGTACTGATTCTACCTGTACAAAAGGAACAATATTGATTGATAACAGTGTATGGCACTTTGTCAACGATCCTGAGATTTTTTTGGAGAATGATTTTGCGCGTTCTATGTGTTTTGACTCTGAGATGGTTTTAGAGTTAGGTGGGCCTTTGAGATCTGATGGAATACAGTATTTAGGCTATGAAGAGTTGGATAGGGGAGATGGTCGGGTTGATACAATTTATAGAGTTGAAATTAGTATCTCTAATTTTCAACAACAATTCGTTATGTCTTCAAGTCCTCTAGAGACTTTACAAAACAAGGTGAAAATCTATCCACAACCCAACGATGGTGAATTTTTTATAGAGAGAGAATTAAGTCAAGAGGCGTTAGAGCTGATATTAATAGACGGTAATGGACGGTTGATCGATCAATTGATGATGCAAAATGGAGAACATACTAAGTCTATGAATATTAGTCAGCAACCCTCGGGTGTCTACTTATTATTATCAAAAGACGCGGATGGCTTTTTTCAGACTTATAAAGTGATAAAGCAGTGATCAAGTTCTTTATCCATCATTGACAAAATACAGTGTCAAATCAAATTAATCATACTTCTCAACAGATTCAATTGATTTATTGCCCTGTCAAGATTATGATCCTCATAGCTGGTAGGATAATACATATCACCGGCCAGATAATCGGTCAGAAAACGCATGGCCTGAACCAGTGTAACAACCTTCCCTATCTCAGGTAGCCATACCTTGTCTTCCTGTGTCAGTAATGGGTCGACGTGTCGGAGGAATCCTTCTTTAGCAGCATGGAAGTAGTCACTTGAGAAGGACTTTGCATTGTTGGCTTCATCCTCCGGCGATAGGTTGGTGTAGGATCTGACCATCTCTCCAAAGTCGATTAAGAGTGGACCGGACATGATGGTGTCCAGATCAATAACCGCTGCTACTTCTGATGTGGATTTGTGAAATAGTATGTTACTGATCTTTGGATCGGCGTGTATGATCTTAGTTGTGAGTTTTGAAGATTTTGAAGCCTTAATGAAAGCTTTTAATAGGTGAAGATGTTTGTCTATTAATTGCCTTGGTTTTGAAGATGCCTTTAACCTTGGTGATGTACTATTCTTTAGCGCAAGGTTCATTTGGTCAATCCGCCATTGGTAATTGATAAAATCAGGCAATACGGGTTTCAATTCTGAATGGGGGAAATCAGCTGTATACCGATGCCACTCACCGATGGCTGAGGAGGCTGCAAAGGCCTGATCGGTATGCTTTATGGTATCAAAGCAAATGGTATCATTTATAAAGTCTATGAGTCGATAGTTTTTATCCGCTTTTGTGACATAAGTGGCTTTATCCAGGGTTTGTCTGATTTGCAAGGTGTGTCGAGGGTATTGTTGTTGTGAAAGGTGATGGCTCAGTATTGTGATATTGTGGTTGACTTCTTCTATAGAGCTAAAAATAGTGCTATTAAACTGTTGGAGGATGAATGCGCCTTTGTCAGTGGTTAGTTTGTAGGTGTTGTGTATATAGCCTGATCCCAGGATCTCTGCACCTTCTATGGATACAGGTGAGTCAAAGTAATGAGCCAATATGGTCTTAATATCACGTAAAATTATATCCATGGCCGCTATATAGGTCAATAGTCACCGCTCATCCCAAATACAGGCTCTCTTTCTTTCCATTTGCCTCGGGTAAAGTCAGGTATATCGACAACTTTGCGATCTGCTATGGATTGCTCACTCAGTGGAGTGATGGCATACCATGTAGCCAGATCATACACATCCAGTGGAAATGGAACATTATGTCTCAAACAGTAAATAAAGGCATGGCACATTAAATAGTCCATCCCACCATGCCCTGCATCTTTAGCTGCCTGTCCTAGATTCTGCCAAAGGGGATGATCGTAAGTCTCCATCCATGTTTTAGTGTTCTCCCACTGGTGAGAATACTCCATTTTTTGTTCAAAATAAATAAAGCCCTGATCGGCTTCACCCCAGCCAAAGTCCTGCCATATACCCTCTGTGCCCTGCACTTTAAACCCTAAGTTGTACGGACGCTGAAGGCTGGTGTCGTGTTTGAGTAATATAGTTTCTCCATTGGCGCATTGGATTTGTGTAGTGACCACATCGCCTTGCTGGAAGGGTATGCCGGTATTGGGGTGTTCCGGACCGCCCTTGGGGTGGTTCTTGATGTAGTGTTGCAGCCCTCTGGCCTTAGATGACATGCTGACCAGATGTGTCAGTCTATTACCTCTGTGGATATCGATCATAGTACTTATCGGCCCCAGACCATGAGTAGGGTAGAGGTCTGCATTACGGGTGATATAATGTTGCGTGCGCCATTTGGCTTCACTCATGCCTTTTTGTCCAAACTCTACCCCGGAATTATAAGGCGTATTACCGTCGTTGAAAAGTACACCTCGAAGGTCATGCATATAGCCGCCCTCCAAATGTATAAGCTCTCCAAACAGCCCCTGCCTTACCATGTTCAATACAGCCATGACATCGCGTCTGTAACAGACATTCTCTAAAACCATTATTGGTGTTTCGGTCGCTTCATATGCATCGACATAGGCCCAGCATTCTTCCAG
>SLDF01000396.1 GCA_007125435.1 Saprospiraceae bacterium | reverse complement strand
TGGATGATGAGTCCAATGATGATGAACCCATGGATGATGAGACCAGGTTTTGGAATGGGATTCGGAATGGGATTTGGCATGGGCTTCAACAGATGGAACAGATTCGGAATGTGGGGTTGTCCCGGGTTTGGAATGGGTTTCAACTCATTCGGCATGGGATACGGCATGGGCTTCAATCAAGGATTTGGCATGGGCATGGGAATGGGCATGTATAACCCTTGGATGGGCGGCATGATGATGGATCCATGGATGATGGGCGGCGGAGGTGTCTTTGTTGACAACTCTGTAAATGTCAACAACAACGTGGTTTATACGCCTAGAAGAGGTGGAAGCGTAACTGCAACAGACAGATCTTCTTCCAGAACTGCAAGAATGGATGGTTCTACACCTTCTCAAAGAAATGTAGATGGTACAGGCAGAACGCCGACTTCCAGAGAGGGATCTGAAGTAACTTCAAGAGGAAGTGATAGATCTCAAGGACAGGTGTCAAGAAACAATCTTAGCAGAAACGATGCGCCTTCAAGGTCTGCAATGGCAGACAATGGAAGATCAGGAACGAGAAGGTTCTACGAGGTAAATAGACCGGATAGAACTTCAGCCGCTCCTACTTCAAGGCTTGAAACGTCAAGTGACAGAAGAAGCCCGGTAACATCTCCGGCTAGACCATCTGCTCCAAGCAGATCTTCAGCAGCACCTTCTAGAGGGACTACCCCTCAGAGGAGCATGACGCCAAGCAGAGGTACTACTCCTCAGAGAAATGTAACGCCTAGAAGCAATACGCCTCAGAGAAGTATGACACCGAGTAGAAGTACGCCAAGTAGAAGCCAGGGATTTGATAATAGCAGAAGATCTAACAATAGCTATAATAGAAGTACTCCAAGTAGAACTTCTCCAAGCAGAATGAGTCCTTCTAGATCAACGCCTAGCAGAAGTCCTGGGTTTAATTCAAGAAGTAGCTCGCCATCGAGAAGTCCTTCTATGAACAGAGCGCCAAGTAGGTCTTCTTCGCCAAGTATGTCACCTTCTAGAGGAGGTGGAAGTATGAGATCTTCTGGAGGATCATCACGAAGCGGCGGAAGAAGAGGATAATAGAACAATATTTGAAATTTAGAGTTAAAATATCAATGGGTGAATATGTTAATACGTGTTCACCCATTTTTACGTAAAATATAAGCTATGATTAGAAAAATCTTTTTTTCGATTTGCTTCTTAGGAGCCCTTACAGTTTCGACTGGTAGTATAATTGCTCAAACCTATAATGATGCACTGCGCTTTTCTCAGTTAGATGTCGGCGGAACTGCAAGATTCATGGGTACTGCCGGTTCTGCGAGTGCATTGGGCGCTGATTTTTCTACTGCGTATACGAATCCTGCCGGTATGGCTTTGTTTAGAAAGTCTGAGCTAACGTTTTCCCCAGGCTTTTTTAGTGCTAGAACTGAGAGTACACTTGACAGCGAGAATCCGATTACAGTAGCTGAAAGTGCCAATAATTTTAGATTAGGAAATGTAGGACTTGTTATTGTAAGTCAGCCGCGTGGATCTAAGTGGACCACTGTCAATTTCTCCGTTGGACTTAATAGAACAGCCAACTTTCAACAAGAGTTTGACTTCAGAGGTCGCACTCCCGGATCGATTTTAGACAGGTTTACTGCTCTGGGAAATGGCCTTACCTGGAACCAACTGGATGATTTCGAAGCTGGATTAGCATTTGATGTAGGAGCTATATACAATGACCCATTTGGTGAAAATAATGGCGTATATACTAATGACTTAGAGACGTTTAATCCTGACCACAGGGTGTTTAAAAGACAATTTGTAAGACAAGGTGGGCATATCAATGATTTGGGTATTAGCTTGGCAGGTAATTATGACGAAAAACTGCAGGTAGGTCTTACGATAGGTATTCCATTTTATAGATTTAATTACCAAAAGACATACATAGAGTCTGATGATATAGGTGAAGTACCGGTGTTCAATGGCTTGACCTACCGAGAGTTTTTAAGAACTTCAGGTACCGGATTCAATGCTAAGTTTGGTATGATTTTCTCTCCGACAAATGATTTCAGAGTTGGAGCTTCTGTGCACACACCTACTTTCCTACGCGTAACTGAGGATTTTAGTACAGAAATGAGTTATACATTTACAGAGCAAACTACCAACACTTTTGAAGATAGATCTCCACAGGGTCAATTTGAGTACAGGCTCGTCACGCCCTGGCGATTTGCAGCCAGTGCCGGCAAAATTATCGGCGGCAGGGGTTTTATAAGTGCAGATGTAGAGTTTATAGACTATACAAACATGGCCTTTGATTTCAGATCCGACAACTTAGCCGATATAGACTACCAACGTGAACAAAATGATGCCATAAGAGACAGGCTATCTAGTGTTGTCAACTTCAAACTGGGTGGAGAATGGGCAGAAGATATATGGAGACTAAGAGCAGGTGCTTTACTAGATGGTACGCCTTTCTTCGGAGATAATCGATATAACTTTGGCTATTCATTTGGTGGTGGTATAAGAGGTGACTCCTTCTATCTTGACGTGGCTTATATACAAAGGAGGTTAAATCAGCTTTATAATCCATATCTCATAGAAAATGCGCCTGCACAAAATGTGAATAATGCCGTAAGACTTTCTCAATTAGTAGTGACACTTGGCTTTAAGATATGATGATTCTCATCAGTTTTGCTAAGATAACCACAATACTTGCTTTGAATAAGTAGTGCTTTTCCGTACTTTTGTAGGCGTGATTGCATGCAGTCAACTCATATACGTTATTGAATTTATCCAATTCATCAAGTGACCGGATTACTTGCTTGTTTTCTTGTTCGTCTTGTATAAATTAAAATAAACTGATTGCAGTTGACGACATAAAAGTGTCACAAATGATATGAGTCATACATGGTGTTTATCATATCATAGCGTTAGTGATAGCATCATCCTAATTCACTAAAGTTCATTAAATAAACCATCGACGTCATCTATGTGAGATAGATTGCAAGATGTTGTTTGTTCGACGATCTTGCATCAGCGATGTGAAAGGGTGGCGACGGCAGGAGCCAGACTCTGTGTAGCGATAGCGCAGCAGAGGCCGAACGAATAGTGAGCCCTGGAACGTAGCGACCTGACGACGGCAGGAGGAGGGTGATGCCCAAAGCGGCAAAAATGAAATACTCCCATGAATCAGATGTATTTACGAGGGTGTATTAAGACAAACTATTAGGGGTAATCTGTCGGGCCATCGTAGAAATTAATAGACAGTTTTAAGTGTAATCGAATAAAACAGTAACAGATGCATTATCATAAATTGGGAAAGTTCCCGCATAAGAGACATACGCAATTCAGAAAGCCCGATGGTAATCTTTACCATGAGGAGCTGTTTTCAACAGAGGGTTTTCATAATGTCTATTCATTACTTTATCATTGCAACCCTCCAACTCAAATTTTACAGGTTGATGATCCTTTCTCCGTTGCGCCTAAGCTTGTTCATGACAAACAATTAAAGCACCGCTGCCTCAAAGGTTTTAATATCAAGCCTGTAGATGACTATTTTAAAAGTATAACACCTGTATTGGTCAACAATGAATGTAAAATCAATCTTGCGGCACCTCGAAAAGGAACGACGGACTATTTTTTAAAGAACGCCGATGCCGATGAGGTGATATTTATACATGTGGGTGCAGGCGTATTGAAGACTATGTATGGCAATATTCCTTTCAAATATGGTGATTACTTACTAATACCAAGAGGCACGATTTATCAAATAGAATTTGACACCACTGAAAATAGATTGTTGATCGTAGAATCAACATCTCCGATCGTAACGCCTAGGAGATACCGCAATGAGTTTGGCCAATTGGCGGAGCATTCGCCATTTTATGAAAGAGATATACGCAAACCTGAGCAATTAGAGACACATGATGAGAAGGGCGAATTTAAATTGCTCATCAAGAAAGAGGAAAAAATATATCCATATGTATACCAGAATCACCCCTTCGATGTGATTGGTTGGGATGGCTATCTATATCCTTATGCATTCTCTATCCATGACTTTGAGCCCATTACAGGAAGAATACATCAACCACCGCCGGTTCATCAAACATTTCATACGGCAGGCTTTGTGATCTGCTCATTCGTTCCGAGGTTATACGATTATCATCCACTATCTATCCCGGCGCCATACAATCATTCCAATATTGATAGTGACGAGGTGCTTTACTATGTCGATGGTGACTTCATGAGTAGAAAACATGTAGAAAAAGGAATGATCACGCTTCACCCCGGAGGAATTCCACATGGGCCTCACCCCGGGACTGTAGAAAAGTCCATAGGGCAAAAAGAAACGGCTGAATTAGCTGTTATGGTAGACACGTTTAGACCTTTATTGATGACAGAGCAGGCAGCCGGTATTGAAGATGGAGACTATTATAAAAGCTGGCTAGCTTAGACACAGAATATATCTTTTATTACACAAATAAAAAGTAAAACAAATGAGTACACTCACCCAGGAAAAAAAAGAAACAACTAGAGATTCATTCCCGCTCAATGGGACCGATTATGTAGAGTTTTATGTAGGTAATGCCAAACAAGCGTCGTTGTATTATCAGGCCTGCTTTGGCTATAAATTAATAGCTTATCGAGGACCTGAGACAGGTTACAGAGATTCTGTTTCTTATGTTTTAGAACAAAATAAAATCAGACTTGTGCTTACAGCCTCTCTTACACCGGATTCTGAAATCAGCAAACATGTGGCTTATCACGGTGATGGAGTAAAAGATGTGGCTCTATGGGTAGATGATGCCGAGATCGCTTTTAATACTGCTGTGCAGAGAGGGGCTGAGGTGGCAAGACCATTGTCTCAGATAGAAGATGAAGATGGAGTGATTAAGATGGGGTCGATAAAAACCTATGGTGAAACCATACATACTTTTGTTGAAAGAAAGAATTACAATGGTGTTTTCATGCCCGGATTTCAAGCTCGAACCTCATCCAGAAAAATTGATCCTGTTGGTTTGAATTTCGTAGATCATTGTGTGGGCAATGTCGAGCTGGGCGGAATGAACAAGTGGGTCAAATTTTATCAAGATGTTATGGGATTCAAGCTGCTGATCACTTTTGATGATAAGGATATATCAACAGAGTACACCGCATTGATGAGTAAGGTGGTGAGCAACGGCAACGGATACATCAAATTCCCTATCAACGAGCCTGCAAAAGGATTGAAGAAATCACAAATTGAGGAGTATCTGGATTTCTATAAGACAGCCGGTGTGCAGCATATTGCAGTATCTACAGATAATATCATCGATACCGTAAGTAAGCTTAGAGAAAATGGTGTTGACTTCCTCTATGTGCCTGAGGTATATTACGAAACAGTTCTAGAACGAGTAGGACAGATTGACGAAGACCTCGAAGAGCTCAAAAAACTCAACATCCTGATTGACAGAGACGAGGATGGATACTTGCTACAGATTTTCACCAAGCCAGTACAAGACAGACCTACCGTCTTTTATGAAATCATACAAAGAAAAGGAGCGCAGTCTTTTGGGAAAGGTAATTTCAAGGCCCTCTTTGAAGCGATCGAAAGAGAGCAAGAGCTCAGAGGAACACTCTAGTCTACCTCCAAAAACTCCCAAGATTGCTGAAATGTAATCAGAACTATATGCACTAAGTTCCTGATTAGATTCATGCTTACACAACATTAAGTCCTATTGGCGCAGCATCTTTTTTTTGCGTTGGTAGGACTTTTTTAGTTTGTCTAGTATTGGTCCTTGAGAAATGTATTGTTAAACCCGAATTATGCATTAGAAAATCCCTGCCCGCCACCTGTCGATGGCAGCAGGCGGGTATTACGGCTTCAAATCGACGAAGGAGATTCACGAACACAAATAAAGAAAACAAAACAGCGTG
>SLDF01000388.1 GCA_007125435.1 Saprospiraceae bacterium | reverse complement strand
GCTGGGGCTTGACTGAGTGGTGCGAAGCAATCGGGTTGACTAAACGTCAAGCCGATAACGAGGGAACTGGGCCGTCTCTGGCTCAGCGTCGACTGAAATGATAATGAAAAACCGAAGTAAGTTTAACCAGGTGAGCTATCATAAAATTAATGCCACAGAGCAGCTAGTGACTGCCCATGAGACAGTCAGGAATACAAACGGATAGCCCGACCCCGCACGATAGTAAGGGGGCACGCCCTTAACCATACAATCATTAAAAACACCTGTAAGGATGTGTCCGAATTCTATTATATAATAATCATATGCGAGCAAAATTGCGGACTGTGGAAATGACCCTATCTAAAAAGCAGTATCTTTTTGTATTTTTGCGTGAAGAATCAGAAGACAACTGAGATGGTAAGAATTGGAAATGTAGAATTGGGTGAGTTTCCCTTGTTGCTGGCGCCGATGGAGGATGTAAGTGATCCACCTTTCAGGGCATTGTGTAAAGCGCAGGGGTGCGATATGATGTACACGGAGTTTATCTCTGTGGAGGGGTTGATCAGGGATGCGGATAAAAGCGTGCAAAAACTCGATATCTACGACGAGGAGAGGCCAATTGGTATACAGATATTCGGTGCTGAAATGGACTCGATGAGACGAGCAGCTGAAATAGTAGAAGAGGCAAAGCCTGAGGTGCTGGATATCAACTATGGCTGTCCTGTGAAGAAGGTAACTTGTAAGCTGGCAGGAGCCGGCATTTTGCAGGATATACCGAAAATGATAAAGCTGACGGAAGCCATTGTGAAGTCAACAAACCTGCCCGTGACGGTCAAAACACGTCTGGGGTGGGACGACCAGACGATAAAGATCGAGGAAGTGACAGAACGGTTGCAAGATGTGGGGATCAAAGCGATAAGTATACACGGACGTACGAGGAAACAAATGTATAAGGGCGAGGCTGACTGGACACTGATCGGAAAGATAAAGGAAAACCCACGGATTCATATCCCTGTATTTGGCAATGGAGATATTGATTCGCCTCAGAAGGCTGTAGCTTATCGTCAGAAATATGGCGTTGACGGCATCATGATAGGTCGTGCGAGTATCGGATATCCCTGGGTCTTCAGAGAAATTAAGCATTATATGAAGACAGGCGAAATCTTACCGCCACCAAGTGTAGAGGAAAGGGTGGCTGCTGCCGTACAACACCTCAGACACTCAATCGAATGGAAAGGACAAAAGCTTGGCATATTAGAAATGCGCAGGCATTATACTAACTACTTTAAAGGCTTTAGGAATATAAAGTCCTATAGATCCGAATTGGTCCAGTCGGAGGATCCGGAAGTCCTTTTCTCTATTCTAAACACGATAAAAGATGTCTACACTAATGACAGTGCATTGGTGGTGGCGTGAGATTACTTTATTCAATACAAACATTGACGTTGGATTTTAGCTTACAAAAAGAGGAGAAGAAGCTCGTAGATATTGTATCAGAGGCTGCAGAAGAGCTGGGGTTTCCGGTGTTTTTGATAGGTGGCTTCGTGCGGGACAGAATAATGGGACGCCAGACCAAGGACATCGATATTGTATGTCTCGGCAGCGGTATACAGCTGGCAGAGAAAACAGCCGAGCTATTGCGTCCTAGTCCACAAGTGACGACGTTTAAAACGTTTGGCACGGCTATGCTCAAGCACAAGGGACTGGAGATAGAGTTTGTTGGCGCGCGAAAAGAATCTTATAACAGAGACAGTCGAAAGCCAAGCGTCGAAGATGGTACCCTGGAAGACGATCAAAACCGGAGGGACTTTACAATCAATGCCCTGGCGATTGATATTTCAAAGACTAACTTTGGTCAGTTGGTAGATCCATTCGGTGGTATCAAGGACATCAATCTGGAAGTACTGAGAACACCGCTTGATCCTGAGAAGACCTTTTCTGATGATCCACTGCGGATGATGAGAGCCATTAGGTTTGCTACACAACTGGGCTTTGTCATCGAGGATGATACGTGGAGGGGAATATGTAAAATGAAAGACCGTATCGACATCGTCTCCATGGAGAGAGTTACAGATGAGCTTAATAAAATCATCCTCGCCGATAATCCATCAAGAGGGTTCAACTTGCTTTATGATTGTGGATTATTGGATTATATTTTTCCTGAGTTGTGTCAGTTGCAAGGGATAGAAAAGAGAAAAGGCATATCACATAAAGATAACTTCTACCACACGCTAGAGGTGCTGGATAATGTGAGTCTGAAATCTGATAATCTCTGGCTCAGATGGGCGGCCATCTTGCACGATATAGCCAAGCCTCAGACAAAGCGCTTCGCTGATGGAATAGGATGGACGTTTCATGGCCATGAGGTCTTGGGCGCTGCAATGGTCAAGCGTATATTCAAAAGGATGAAACTTCCACTTGATACCAAGATGAAGTATGTGCAGAAACTGGTGCGGCTACACCTCAGACCAATCAGCTTGTCAAAAGAGGCAACAACAGACTCTGCAATCCGACGCCTCATCGTAGACGCAGGTGAGGACCTTGATGACTTACTATTGCTCTGTGAGGCAGATATCACATCCAAGAACCACGAACGACGCCAGAAGTACATCAATAATTACAAGCTGATCCGACAGAAAATAGCTGAGGTTGAAGAAAAAGATGCCTTGAGAAACTGGAAGAACCCTATAGACGGTGATCTGGTCATGAAGACATTTGGTATAAAACCTTCGAAGCGCATTGGCGAGATCAAGGAAGCCGTCAAAGAAGCCATCATGGAAGGGGAAATCCCTAACGATTTTGATCAGGCCTATCACTATATGCTGAAAGTCGGTGAACAATATGGCCTCCAAAAAGTATTGTCTCTGGAAGATATCAGACCATGAAGTAATCAGCTGATCTAACAAATTTATCAAATCAAATTCTTTTTACCCATGAATCAAAAAGTACCGGTTTCCTTTGTTGTCATTTTGGCTGTGGCCTTTGCTGCATTGCTTTTTTTCTATTTTAAAGCTACTGTTGATAGGTATGGTATCAGAGTCCAAAATCAAGTCCAGTCAGAACTATTGGAAGTGTATTACCTCACCCTATCTTCATCACCAAAATCTCAAGAGGCATTAAAAGAATACACAAAGAAGTTTCAAGAGCTAGAACCGGTGCAAAAGCACATCTCACTGCTGGATAGCCTACAACATGTAGCCACTGAGCCGGAGCCGACATTAGAATAGATGAAACTACGAAGCGAGGCCAAGTAATAGCTCTATTCGTGAAATATTATCTGTCTTTTTTAAAGTCTTATTGAGTTTCTTTTGACTTTTACCGGGGTTATCTTTAAGGGTGCTCATCGTGTTTTTTAAGTGGCTGATTTGATTCAAGTATCCCTGAAATTCACTAAGTGTGCTGCTTTTCTGTGCGTCAGAGGCATAGTGATTCCACAGTTCCATGCCCCTTTGATAGATGTATCTGTAATGTTTATCTTCTTTGAGCGGTCCATAGTCAAACCAATCAACAGTTGGCTTTGACTTGCTATACACTTGCTGAAGTAATTCGCTGATCTGCTGCAGACTGTCCACGTATAGATTGACCTCGTTGTAATACTGCAATGCCTGACTATAGCCTGGTATGTTATCAAACGTACTTATTTTCTCATTCAATTGATACTGGACAAATTCATTATAGGCATACGCCGTCAAAAGCTCAGTATCCTTTTGGCTAGACAGGGCAGGGGCGGCACTTTCTGTTTTTATCTTCTCGCTAAAACTGCGATCAAGTAAAGATTGTCTCTCTTTGAGTCTGGATGCAAATGTTGACAGCTCCTCCCTTTTTTGTATTTCTACACGCTCTCTATCGAGTGACCTGAAGGATTGTGTCATGAGGCTTTCTAATTGCCCGATGTAACTTGATATCGCGTCTGCCTTGGTAGCATTTTGATCAGGGTCAACGGCTATGGAAGCTTGTTGGCTTACTATACTGTCACCTTCAATCGTATGAATAGTAATATCCTCATCAATACCATCTATCACATAGACATCAAACAAACTAAAGTTTTGGTATTGAAATTCATCAGTGAATAAATAGCTGACCCCTTCTTTCACAGCTTGAAATCTCTCAACCTGAAGCTCTAAGTTCTTAAGCTCAGACTTGATGGTAAGGTTGTCACCTCGGTGCTGCGTAAAAATCTCTCCATCTTTAAACCTATGGATTCGATCAATAAGGTCTGGTATACTTTTATTTTGAATTTGCTGAAGAGCAGTGAGCTCCTGTTGACTGATTGGCTTTCTCAGTACTCTGGTCTTGAGGAAGTCATTTTGATCTATGACTTCGACAAAACAACTGTCAAAGTCAATGGGGCTAAGCATTTGACTGGCGAAATAGAAAATAGCCTGATCACCGGGCTTCATATCCTCCTTGTATTGTTTCTCAAACATAAAGGTATTCATATGACGCAAAGGCAACGTATCTACAATTATGGGTTCATTGCGTATACTATCCTTGTTTAGCCATTTTTCTATGTGCTGATGGATGCCCTTAAATTGTACATCTTCATAGATGGTTTGCGTACTTAGGTCTTTGAGCGCATATCCTGTAAGGAAACCACTTGTGTACCTTCGACTTTCTTCTATTCTTACGCCCTGTGCCCAGTATTGCATAGTCCAGGTACCGTGCATGAAGCCATCATCTGTAAAGGTGCCTGAGACCGTATATCGGTGTTGCAGATCATGAGATTCAAAGTATAGGGAGTCTCTGTCCCAATAAATGTTCCCTGATTTAAGAATGTCCTGAATGGTATCTTTCGCAATTGTATGGTGCGCAAATGACCATGCTTTCACAGGCCTGCCATCATCGTAGCTGTATCGCCATCTTTTCTCATCGCCTTTGAACTGTCCAAAGGGCCTGTAATCAATGACACTATCCATGTAGTAAGTCAGGGAATCTTCTTTTATGAGCCATTGACCGATCCTTTTGTCCACATCATAGCTGCCACGCGCTGATTTTGTGACAGTAGTCGAGGTGTTTGGTAACTGTCTGAAATAGTTGGCTTTATATGGCCCTTGTTTCCATCTTTTTCGGAGGTCGGTTTCAGCTTTGTAGATTTCCTCGATGCGATATTGCGGCTTCACGACATACTTTTTATGTATGTCTCTCTCTATTTGTCCATGCATATATTGCGCAGAGAACCCGCAAACAAAAAAGCCACATAAGGACATCATCCTCAGGACGAATCGAAGGTTGAAAATTTGGAGATTTAATACTGCGTTTGACTTCATATGCTTTGTTAGATTCCTGGTAGTTAGAACCGATTTTGACTTCATTTATTGTATGGTTTTATGGACGTAGCGCATCATTGGGTATCAGTCGGCCACAGCTTTCCCGTCTTATAGACCAGGCCTTTAAAATAGGCTACTTTTTTATCGCCGCAGTAAATATCGATGCTGTAGAGTGCGGTTTTATTCGTTTCGTTTATGAGTGTAGTAGTGGCCTTTATCGATTCCCCGGGCTTGATGGGCTTCAAGTGATTAATGGACGTCTCTATACTCAGTGACTGTATGCCGTGAGAGTTGGCCGCGAATGCCAGTGCTGAATCCGCTAGAGCGTAGGTAATGCCTCCATGCGCTATCCCGAAGCCATTGCACATGTCTTCTCTGATCGTCATCTGAAGCTCTACATATCCTTTTTCCACTTTTAACACCTCTATGCCAAGCCATTGACTGAAGGGGTCATTGTCATACATAAGGCTCTTTACGATATTTTCTTCATTGGTCATTGCTCCATTTTTTACCACATTGAAAAGCGAAAGATATGGAAATTTCAACCCGAATTGTGCATTGGAAATTCGTAATGAGGGTTAAAAGGGCGAAAAAATAAGTGATTTTGTGAATGAGCCATAGTCAACCCTACGGTGATTGAACAAAATCAAGCAAAGCGACTTATTTTGAAGCCAT
>SLDF01000167.1 GCA_007125435.1 Saprospiraceae bacterium | reverse complement strand
GCCGACACATCTGTGCTCCACTAACCATAGATATATAGCTCATATCGCTTCTATCCCTCACGCAGAATATAGTATTTAGCTGCAAGTTTCAAGCTGCAAGCTGCTAGTTAGGTGTATGTTTACGCCTGCGTTTGGCATTCGCCTCACTTCGGCTGTTTATGCAAACGATCGGCTATCGCCTCCGTTTGCTGTTTACGCTGAAAGCACTCCATGCTCTCCGCTGTTTAGGCTTGAAGATGAATGAAAGCTTTCAAGTCTTACTTGGATAGAAATTTTTAATTAACATGATACCGCAAAATCCTCACTAGAGGCTCTGCTATAAACGCGAGCTTAGCGAGTTAAACGCAAGCAAAGCGAACTAAACGCGAACGGTAGTGAGCTAAACATGAGCGAAGCGAACTATTCCCAGGGCTTACGCCCCGGGCTACTAATATGTCGCCTCGCTGAGGCTTAGACCTAGCTTTGATCAAAAATCAGTTCAACCAAAGCACCGCGCACTGCTATGTCACCTATTGACTTTTGACCTTTCACAGTCTTCCTTCTTTTATCTTTTTCCTTTTGTCTTTTATCTTCTAAAGTGACCTTAGACTTTCAGACCTTCGACCTTGGACTTTCAGACCAAAAAGACACCTTAGAATATCTTCTTCGATACATTTAACATATAAAATAATTAATGGCTATACCTAGGCGTCTAAACCTCTAAGCTCCTGTTTCTCTGCGCTCCTATGCTCCTGAGCTCCTTTGCTCCTTCAGACCTTCGACTTTGGACTTTCGGACTTTTCGACATTTGACTCTTTTTTTCTCTTCTTTTTCCTTGGCTCTTTTAAAATGTTCCTTTTATCTTTTTCCTTTTATCTTTTATCTTTTATCTTATTTCGCCCCCTTGGCTACTTGTCATTCTCTGCTGTATTGCATCAGCGCTGTGGAGTGGGTGGCGAAGCGAATGCGAAGCCATCCCCAAAGTATAGGGAACGAGCGAATAGCGAGCCCCGAAACGAGTCTGAGAATGGCCGTCGAATGGTCTAAGACGCAGCTATTTTGAGTGAGATTGAAGAAATAAAATATGCACATAGGCCAAGGCTACACTTGATGTCGTCTGAAAGGAGCTAGAGCTTAGAGAATTTTGCTTTAGACGAGTGCTGAAGAGAGAGCATAGCCTCAAGTGCTACGCGACCGATGAAGCAAGAAGTATAAAGTAAAATTATCAAGCAGTGCAGCGGTCTAGCCTTTGAAGATGGCATCAAGGGTAGCCTTACTCCGTAAGTATTTTTTTTCGAAGATATCGATCAAAAGAGCAAGACTTGGGATCATTAAGATGGCTATTTTCAGATTCTAAAAAGTGACCTGAGAACGACAGGACGAGGATGATGATCAAAGCGACTAAATGACATACACGCTCTCCATGCTCTTTTCCTTTCGTCATACCTAAAAGGATCAATACAGGTGAAACTTTCTTCCGTGAATAACATTCCTGAAATTGGTCACACCACAATTTTTATCTAATTTAGAGTTTTGGTCGAAACTTGTATAGCTGCTTGGGTGCATTTCAAAATATCGTACTCACTAGTTATGCATCAGCGATGCGGAGTGGGTCAAGAGCGTATGCGAGTGAGTCCGCAGGACCGAGCGAACAGCGAGCCCCGGAGCGAGTCTGAAAATAGCCGTCGTATGATCTAAGTCGCAGCTATTTTGAGTGAGATCGAAGAATAAAAAATATGCGCATAGCCATAGCTACGTAAGTATTTTTTTTTCGAAGATATCGATCAAAAGAGCAAGACTTGGGATCATTAAGGTGGCTGTTTTCAGACTCTAAAAAGCGACCCGAGGACGACAGGACGAGGGTGATGCCCAGAGCGACAAAATGAAATACAACCAATTGCTGATCAGGAAAACCTTTTGCGAAGAAAATCTGTAAGCTATAAACTAAGAGAACCCTAAATAAACATGCTTCAAAAGTAAAATCATGCAAAGAAAGGACACTATAGATGCGATACAGCAGCGCGGCGATGATCCATATGATTTTTTGATAATAGGGGGTGGGTCGACAGGTCTGGGCGTGGCAATGGATGCTATATCTAGAGGTTATAGTGTGTTATTGCTCGAACAATCTGACTTTGCCAAAGGGACGTCAAGTCGGAGTACAAAGCTGGCACATGGCGGAGTGCGATATCTGGCACAAGGAGACCTGGCTCTGGTACTGGAAGCGCTAAAAGAACGCGGTCTGATGCTTAGGAATGCGCCACACTTAGTGTCCAACCAGTCATTCATCATTCCTATTTATTCGACTAGAGATAGATTTAAGTACACTGCAGGTCTAAAATTGTACGACCTTATGGCAGGGCGGCTGAGCTTTGGTAAATCCACCTTTATTGATCGCGATGAGACGCTGAGACGATTACCAACTATAGCCGGCGAAGGGCTGAAAGGTGGTGTCGTGTATCAGGATGGTCAATTTGACGATGCCCGGTTGGCATTGCAAATAGCCATGAGCTGCATCGATGCAGGTGCACATATGCTCAACTATGCCAAGGTGGAGTCTCTGGTTAAATCTGACCATGGAAGAGTCGAAGGTCTTACATTTTCTGATATAGAGACCGGAAATCTTTTTCATGTCAAAGGGCGTGCAGTGATCAATGCCACAGGTGTGTTTTCAGATGATATATTGCGCATGGATAATCCGAATGCACCTACATCTATAGTGCCAAGTCAGGGTATTCATCTGGTTATCAGTCGAGCTTTCTCACCGGGTGAAGATGCATTGATGATTCCTGAGACTTCTGACGGGAGAGTTCTTTTTGCCGTGCCCTGGTACGATAAGCTGGTACTCGGCACCACAGATACACTAAGGCCAGAACCGACTATGGAGCCTAAACCTCTGGAAAAGGAAATAGAATTCATACTTGAAACGGCATCAGAATACCTTCTCAAACCACCAACCCGGTCTGATGTATTATCGATTTATGCCGGACTAAGACCATTGGCTGCTCCTCAGGCAAATGGCGGATCCACGAAAGAAATCAGTAGAAGCCATAAAATAATAATATCGGACAGCAAATTGATTACCATTACAGGTGGCAAATGGACGACTTATCGAAAGATGGGAGAAGATACAGTGAGTAAGGCCATCGATGTGGCAGCACTGATGCCTAGAAAAAGCCAATCCGCGGATATGAGGATCAGGGGCTTCACGGAGCATGTAGACCAGACTTCCCACCTGGGCGTTTATGGATCTGATCAGAGTGCATTACAAGCATTGATCGATAGTGATCCCCGATGGCAAGAGCGGCTGCACAAAGACTATCCTTATCAGGTCGGGCAGGTGATTTGGGCTATCCGACACGAAATGGCACGCAAGATAGAAGATGTGCTCTCTAGACGAATCAGAATTTTATTTTTAGATGCTGAGGCCGCGTTGGAGATGGCACCTAAGGTAGCAGAGGTCATGGCAGAAGAGCTCAAAAGAGACAAAAATTGGGTAACATCAGAATTGAAATCCTTTAATCAAATCAGTCAAAACTATTTAATTGACATTCCACAAATATAACCAATATGAGTAGCGAACCTTCTTTTATTCTGGCATTAGATCAAGGCACCACAAGCTCCAGGGCTATACTTTTTGACAATAATGGAAGTATACGTTCTGTAGCTCAGAAAGATTTTAAACAATATTTTCCAAAGCCGGGCTGGGTAGAGCATGATCCGGGAGAAATATGGTCGACACAGGCAGCCGTAGCCGCAGAAGCAGTGGCTCAATCAGGCCATAGCGGAAATTCAGTGCGCAGCATCGGCATCACAAACCAAAGAGAGACCACCATTGTGTGGGAGCGCTCGTCCGGTAGACCAATCTACAATGCCATTGTATGGCAAGACAGACGGACAGCTGCATTCTGTGATAGGTTGAAAAACGAAGGTCTCGAGCAAATGATCAGGGAAAAGACAGGCCTGGTCATCGATGCATATTTCTCAGCTTCCAAAATCAATTGGATACTCAATAATGTGGATGGTGCCAAAGAAAAGGCCCAAAGAGGAGAGTTGATGTTCGGTACAGTCGATACGTGGCTGATGTATAAGCTGTCTAATCACAAAGTCCATCTGACCGATGTCACCAATGCGAGCCGGACAATGCTCTTCAATATCCAGACTATGGAATGGGACAGTGAGCTTCTTGATTTGTTTGAAGTGCCGCTATCCATGATGCCCGAGGTCAGGTCATGTAGCGAGGTTTTTTGTGAATTGACATCTGATATTTTCTCGACTAAAATACCAATCACCGGTGTGGCAGGTGATCAACAGGCCGCATTATTTGGTCAGATGTGCGTAGAAGAAGGCATGATGAAAACCACATATGGAACGGGCTGCTTCATGGTGCTCAATACTGGCAATAAAATGGTCTTATCAGATAATAAATTGTTGACGACCATAGGATGGCAAATCAATAATGAAATTACATATGCTTTAGAGGGCAGCGTCTTTGTCGGTGGCGCAGCTATACAGTGGTTAAGGGACCAGGTGCATATGATAAAAACAGCAGCAGAAAGCGAGACAGTCGCCAAATCTGTTAATGATAATGGTGGAGTTTATTTTGTGCCTGCCATGACAGGTCTGGGTGCACCATATTGGGACCAGGATGCCAGGGGAGCAATATTTGGTATCACACGGGGTACAAGCTCAGCGCATATAGTGCGAGCAGCTATAGAGAGTATAGCCTTTCAGGTCAATGACGTATTGACAGCCATGGAAGCGGATTTCGGTGAGAAAGCTAAAGAGATGAGAGTTGATGGTGGAGCCGTAGCCAACGATTTATTAGTGCAGTTTCAAGCAGATGTCAGCCGCCTGCCATTACTGAGACCACAAGTGCTGGAAACGACGGCATTAGGGGCAGCTTATCTTTCAGGTCTGGCTTCAGGGTTTTGGCCGGATATTGAGGCCATAAAAGCACAATGGAAGGTTGACCGTGCTTTTAACCCTCTTATGGCTGAAGGCGAAGTGGCAGAGACCATTCGATTCTGGCGCAAAGCAGTGAATAGATCACTCAATTGGTTAGATTAAAGGTAGTCCACGCTGTATTTTCATGGCATATACTCAGACACAAGCTAAGTTTGAATGGTATGTCTTTTTATCGTTTTGGGCATCACCCTCGTCCTGTCGTCCTCGGGTCGCTACGCTCCAGGGCTCGCTGTTCGCTCGGCCTCTGCTCCACTATCGTTGAGCAGAGTCTGTCTCCTGACGTCGCCACCCTTTCACATCGCTGATGCACGACTGAGGTAAACGATGTTTTGAAATACATTCAATAAAAATATTGGGAAAGTTTTTATTTTCGAATTTAACTATACGCCCCAAGTATGCAAGATGACATTCATAATATTCATGATAAATTTGTACGAGCATCTTTTTCTGATCCGAAAAGGGCTGCGGCCTCTTTTGAGACAATTTTGCCCCCTGAGTTGTCCTCTCAGCTTGATTTGGGCGCTCTGAAAGTTTTGAATGAATCCTATATAAACCAAGACCTGAAGGAGTATTTCTCAGATTTAATCTTTGAAGTGCCATTGATAGAATCATCAGATCAAAAGGTAGATGTAGTCTTACTTTTCGAACATAAAAGCTCCCCTGATAAGCATGTGCTAATTCAGATAGGGTATTACATGTTTGCGCATTATATGAAAATCATTAGGCAAAGACAACCTCTCAAACTGATCATCCCCATCATCTATTATCAAGGGCAGCGCAAATGGAAGAAACCCCATTTACGGGATTTGTTTAAAAAATATCCGAAATCTATAAAGGAATTCTTACCTATCATCAATCACGTCTTCGTAGCTCTCAATAGCTTATCGAATGAAACAATCCTGTCAATACAAGACACATTAATGGGTTCAGCTATGATGGCACAAAAATGGAGGGATAGTCCTGCGACACTAGTAGAGGAAAT
>SLDF01000253.1 GCA_007125435.1 Saprospiraceae bacterium | reverse complement strand
GCTCCTGAGCTCCTGAGCTCCTATGCTCCCTCAGACCTTCGACTTTCCGACCTTTAGACATTCGACCTTCGACATTCTACGTTCTACCAAAAGAACCAAAGTTATCTTGGACTTTTGTTGTCATTCTCTACTATATTGCATCAGCGATGTGAAAGGGTGGCGACGTCAGGAGCCAGACTCTGCGCAATGGTAATGGAGCAGAGGCCGACCGTTTAGGGAGCCCTGTAACGTAGCGACCCACATCTCCTCCCCAAAGTAAAGGGGAGGGGATGTGGGAGATGCCCAAAACAATAATAAGCCCGAATTATGCATTGGAAATTGGTAATGAGGGTTAAACTAGTTAATGCTTTAACAAACCGACAAGAGTTTTTCTCGTTATTTCTATATAACTTAGTGATTTTTAAAATGGTGTATGCTATAGACTTTCCTCACCTCTTATTCATCTTACTTTGTTACTAAAGGAAAACAAGTGTCCACATCATTTTAAAACTATCAAACAAAATAAAACATAGTCATATGAGAATTTTTATTTTATGCACAGCCCTTCTAAGTATTAGTTTGTTGACCTCGGCCCAAACCATCATCTGGGGTGGTCCAGGAGACCCTAACTCAGAATTTGACGGCGGGCTCAATGATTGGACGGCAGAAGGGATTTTTTGCTCTCAGGGTGCGTCTTCTAATAATGCAGCATGGGAACATTCGACCACAGGCCAGTCAGTAGGAGGCTTCTCGTCAGATGACAGGATCATGTCGCCTAGCTTTAATAATGGTGTGGCCTTGTTTGACTCTGATTGGCTGGACAATGGAGGCGATCCCAATAATTTTAATGGTGGCGTTTGCCCGGTTCTCCACAGAGGAGAGTTGATTTCTCCCGTGATGAACTTCTCGGGGCATAGTACAGTAATATTGAGATTTAATCAGTTCTTCAGGTGGTACCTGGGGCCTAATAATTCTGAAACAGAACCACCATCATCCGTACATGTGAGTAATAATGGTGGCAACTCCTGGACAAAGTTTGTCGTGAATGAAGATGTAGAATTTGATGAATTTACGCCGGCTGATGACGTCGTGACATTGGATATCAGTAATATAGCGGCCAACCAGTCTAATGTGCGAATCAAATTCGTGTTTGAGGGTGACGCCTATTTTTGGATGATAGATGATGTCTATGTATTAGGTGGTGAGGTGGAAAACGACTTATCCATGGATCTGCACTATTTTCATCCTACAGCGAGGTATATCCCACAAGCTTATCAAGATGCGGAGGAGTTTCCTTTCTCAGCCAGGATTTCCAATGATGGTGGCAATGACATAAGCAATGCCTTCCTAAAAGTCCAAATCATCAATAACAACCAACAAGAAATGTGGGCGGATAGCATGGCCCTTGATCCCATCTCTTCCGGTACTAGCGGCAGAGTAGAGATAGCTGATTTTACATATTTACCTCAGGGCTTGACACCAGGATTGTATGTCATGAGATACACGGTATATCAGCCCGGTATAGAGGATGCTACACCAGGGAATAATACAAGAACTAGCACATTTTTCATTACGAATAATTCTTTCTGGCAATCTGCTGATCCTATTGGATATATAGGATCGGGTTTTGATGAGGACGCAATGTGGGGATGGGGATCTTTCTTTATTACATCACCCAATACGCAAGAATCATTTAACGTATCAAGCATAGAAGCAACTTTTGCCGGTCAGACCAGTGCAGGCGATTTAAATGGGCAAATGGCAGAAGCTTACTTGATGGAAGTGACCAGCTTCGATGTAGGTTCTGCGGGTACTACTATTGACGATGGTATGACTAATATTGTGGTTGGATTAGGAGAAAGAAGCCTTTCGGCAGCAGATGATTTTGAATTTATTGAGTTTGATATAGAGGGTCTGAATGGAGAAAGCGGCTTCGTACTAGACAATGGTACACCTTATAAAGTGATGCTGGTCGTAGATGAGAGAGTCCTGATCGGCTACGATGATGACTTTGTGAATGTACCATTAAACCTCGGTGATGGAGATAATGCCTCAGCAAATATCTTTTATGACGGCGAATTTGCCGGATTTAGTTACGTCGGTGAGATGCCTTATATCAAACTCAATCTGAGATTAGTCACCACTGCGGATGAAAAACCCTTACCTGAAAGCGCGATAAAAGTGTTTCCCAATCCGGCAGAGCACTATACTAATGTCCAGTTTGATATGGAAAATGCAACCGATGTAACCATTACGCTTGCAGATATGAATGGCCGTGTACTCTGGTACAATAATTGGTCAGGTATACAAAGAGATTTGATACCAATTGACCTGAGTAGACTGTCTGCCGGTCAATATATCATCAGAGTGGCGTCAGGCATGGGTACATCAACAAAAACCATAACTGTCACAAAATAATATGAAACTATTTATCTCAGGCGTATTTATTTTATGCTCTTCTATGATGACTAATGATCACATAATATTTGACTTCGAAAATAACAATGATGCCAAAGGCTGGTCTGTCGTCGATGATGTTGTGATGGGTGGCAGATCCTCCGGGAACTTCAAAGTTAATGACAATGGCTACGGTCTTTTCTATGGAGATGTTTCTTTAGAGAATAATGGTGGGTTTTCATCTGTACGATATTATTGCCAACCTGTTGATGCCAATGATTATAAAGCTTTTAAAGTTGTAGTAAAGGGAGATGGAAAGAACTATCAGTTCAGAGTAAAGTCCGACCGTTATCAGCGATATAGCTACAAGCACGAATTCACCACCAATGGCGAATGGCAAGAATTCATCATACCTTTTGAGCAACTGGAACCGACTTTCAGGGGTAGATCTCTGGATATGCCGAGCTACCCCGGCGAGTCCTGTGAAGAACTGACATTCTTAATTGCGAATGGAACTGCCGAATCCTTTGAACTGGAAATCAAGTCAATAGGTCTGGTGAAAAACTCTCAATAATACAAAAACCACCTTTTGTCCCATGCTATAAGTTGCTGATAGTCAAACCTTTTAAATAAGTATTAAAAAAAAGTTTAAACAAATAATCATCCGTTGGAACAAAATTAGATGTATATACATTTATTTTTGTGTACTTCATTAAAAACTGTTTGATCAATGGATAGGAAAGAATTTTTGAGAAGAGGGCTTTTAGGAACTGCCGTTTTTGCATCTGCTAAGGGTATTGCAAATGTAACAGACAACAATATCGATGAATTAGAAAAGCTTGATGTAGTAGGATACAATCATTTACCCAATGAAGATGATACTATAGCCGACAACATGGTTATTCACAGAGCCAATTCAAGAGGTACAGCAAATCATGGCTGGCTTCAAGCCAATTTCAGTTTTTCTTTTGCTAATTATTACAATCCAGATAGGATGCACTTTGGCGTTCTTAGAGTTTTGAATGATGATATCATCGCACCCGGTAAGGGGTTCAGAACGCACCCACATGACAATATGGAGATCATTACTATCCCATTAGAAGGTACGCTAGAGCATAAGGACAGCATGGGCAATGTATCCAAAATCCAAAGTGGTGAAATCCAAGTGATGAGTGCCGGTACTGGTATTCGACACAGTGAATTCAATGCCCGAAATGATCAGGAGGTGAAGTCATTTCAGATCTGGTTGTTTCCAAAGTACAAATCTGTCAAGCCAAGATATGACCAACTGAAACTGGATGTCGCAAAGCGCAAAAACAGGTTTCAGCAGATACTATCCCCGAATCCCAATGATGAAGGTGTATGGATACATCAGGATGCTTGGTTTCACATGGCCGACATTGACAAGGGAAGAGATATCAAGTACAAATGCAAGCGCAAAGGCAATGGTATGTATGCTATGGTGGTATATGGCGAGGCGAATATACAAGGACAAAGACTTGGCCAAAGAGATGCCATAGGAATATGGAATACGGACAGTATTGATGTCAAATCACTTCAGCCCAATACCACGGTCTTAGTCATGGATGTACCTATGATGATGGGTTAAGCAAAATAAGCTCTGCTGATCTCCCTCTCAAGTATCTGATGTAAGCTAGCTGCTCGAAGTCTTGCATGAGCTTTTTGATGACCTCTTCGTGAACCTTTGTTACCAGATAGCTTTCTTCTGCTGGCCAGGTGTGTTTGGGATCCTTTCCTCTGCCATGCAAATAGGTATATTTTTTGAGCTCCTTCACAAGGCGATTATTCCTTTTTTCGTTTTCTTTATCCGGCAATTGCCTTGACATAGGATTATAGGCTGTAATAAAGAAAGCCTTTTCTTGATTCATCTTAGTCAACCAATCATCTATGACATAGTTTTGATGGCCAACTAGCATAAAAGTATTGAGGCTGTCAACAAAATATTTCGTTCTATTAAATGCTTCTAATAGCGCCTTGTCCATACATTATGTACCTTTTGGTTGCACCCGGGTTGTAGGATATTCTCTTGGGTTAACCTTTTATATAAAGGTAAAATGAAGTATTTTTGGCTTATGTTCACATCTAGCCGTTTTATATATATAATTGCACTAGCATTACCACTTGTTTTTTGTTGCCATCTTACAATGGCTCAAGAGGCCGGGTGCACTGACCCTCTTGCCAATAATTTTGATGAAAGCGCAGAGGTTAATGATGGATCATGTGTATACCCATTCACAACCTATCAGCCGGAGCGCATTGGAGAATTGCCAAACGCCGTCAGAGAAACATCCGGACTTTTACTCATAGATACATGTCTGTGGACGCATAATGACAGTGGCTTCGGTCCTGAATTGCATTGTCTGGACACGACAGATGGTCATCTCAAACGAACCGTGTGGATAGATGGAGCGACTTCCAGAGACTGGGAAGATATCGCCATGGACGAAGAATACATCTACATAGGCGACTTTGGGAACAACAATGGCAATAGAAGAGACCTCGCTATTTTTAGAATCAAGTTGGCTCATCTTGATCGGGACTCTATTGAGAGTGAGGGTATTTTCTTTGAATACCCTGATCAGGTTGATTTTGATACTCGGCCACAAAACAACGACTATGACATGGAGGCTATGATCGCAATTGGAGACAGCCTTTATCTATTTTCTAAAAACTGGGTAGACTTACGGACAAGAGTTTATGCCCTGCCAAAAGCACCGGGTACTTATACGGCTGATCTCATTGATAGCTTTGCGGTTAACGGGCTTATCACAGGTGCCGATTATAATGAAGAAAAAGGGGTGATTATGCTCGTTGGGTATACGCCCATTTTGACCCCATTCATTTGGTTGCTATGGGACTTTCCTAATACCCATTTTTTTGCTGGCAATAAGAGGCGGATAGAGCTGAGTTTGCTTGCTCATCAAGTAGAAGCCGTCGTATGGAATCCCTATGGCAAGTATTGGTTTATCTCCAATGAGGCTTTTTCTCAGATTGTCAATGTGCCGCCGCGATTGCACCGAGTCTACACAGATCAATGGTTCTTCGAGCCGACTACTTCTGTTGATTTTTCTCATAAAGTGAATACGACCATCCAGGCATTTCCTAATCCATGCCATGATACTTGCTACCTGGACTTTGACCTATTGGGAGAGCAAACCGGCAGGTTGACCATATTCGATGTACATGGCAAGCCGGTAAAAGAAGGTACAATTCGTCTAGGTTCTGAACTATTTAGGCTTGACATGTCTGCTTTTCCTTCTGGCATATATATAGTTTTTGTGGACACAGAGGATCAGATCTTTTCTGCTCGGATAGTCAAGGAGTAGGTGTTCTCATGTAGTTGAGGTCGTTTTTTTGCTTTGGGCATCACCCTCCACTGCGTTACGGGTCGCTTTTTAGAGTCTGAAAATAGCCATCTTAATGATCCCAAGTCTTGCTCTTTTGAGCGATATTTTCGAAAAAAAATACTTACGGAGTCAAGCTACCCTTGATGCCATCTTCAAAGGCTAGACCGCTGCACTGCTTGATAATTTTACTTTATACTTCCTGCTTCATCGGTCGCGTAGCACTTGAG
>SLDF01000178.1 GCA_007125435.1 Saprospiraceae bacterium | reverse complement strand
TGGGCATCACCCTTCGGGTCGCTACGTTCCAGGGCTCCCTAAACGGTCGGCCTCAGCTTCGCTATTGCTACGCTGAGTCTGGCTCCTGCGTCGCCACCCTTACACATCGCTGATGCAATACCTGAAAAAAACGACATTTTGAAATGCACCCGTAGACTATGGGCTACCTCTAATAATTCCTGAAGTGAGCTGGAGCATAGAGAATTTTGATTTAGACGACTTGTGAAGAAGGAACATAGCCTTAGCTACGTGACTGATGAATAAGGAAGTATAAATTAAAATTATCATGCAGCAAAATTGTATGATTTTGCGTTCCAGCCGCTGAAGGAGTTTTTAGAGGTAGCCTATAATAGTGATTTGGCCTAATAACTCGAAATATCACTTGCTATGCATCAGTGCTGTGAAGTGGTGACGAGCCCCAATACGCTAGACTTTCTGTCTTTTCGATTGTGGGTAATAACAGCAAGGTCTACGAGGGGAGTCTGTTTGAAGATGTTTGGGGTGAGGAAGACTCGGTGGAGCTTAGCGACATCGAGGCCGAACGATTAGTGAGCCACGGAACATAACGACCCGACGACGATAGGAGGAGGGTGATGCCCAAAAAAATATTAAAACAATAATGAAGAAACATCAGTTTTAAATCAGTTTGATACTATGGTACTACTCACCATAGGAGACCTCTTCCAGCTGATTGTATTCTTCTTCTGTAAATAGCCTTGACTTGATGACGAATCTGTAACCGGTCGGAATCTCCAGGCTAAAGCTGGCTCCTCGACCTTTTGTGATGTCTAGTGTGAGCTGGGTATGCTTCCAATACTCAAATTGGGATTTTGACATATAGAAGGGACAGTTGTGAACCTCGCCCAGATAGACGTCTTGAGGGCTGACTTGAAATTCTCCATCCGTGAAGCACATAGGAGAAGATCCGTCACAACAACCACCGCTTTGATGAAACATCAATGGACCGTGTTCTTCTCTTAATTCATCGATTAAATTTTTAGCGTCATCGCTGACTAATACTCTCTTTATCATGACTTTGTTATTTACTTTAAAATAAAAGACCGGAGCTAAATGTTTAAACTCCGGTCTTTTGGCGTGATATTATTCACAATTGTTCACAATTAAAAGAAACCAAGCTTATTCTTATCGTAAGAGATCAGCATGTTCTTTGCTTGTCTGTAGTGGCTTAGCATCATTTTATGATTTTCTCTGCCGATTCCCGAAGCTTTATATCCTCCAAATGGCGCATGAGCCGGATAATCGTGATAGCAATTGACCCAGACTCTACCTGCATCGATATGTCTGGCGATCTGATAGGCTTGATGCATATCTCTGGTCCATAGACCTGCACCGAGTCCATACAGCGTATCATTGGCTATCTCTAATGCTTCTTCTTCTGTCTTGAAGGTAGTCACACATACGACCGGGCCAAAAATTTCTTCCTGGAAGACACGCATCTTATTGTGGCCTTTCAATATGGTAGGCTCTATGTAGTAGCCGCCTTCCAGACCTTCATTGTATGCAGCTTTGCCGCCGGTCAATACTTCTGCACCTTCTTGCTTACCGATGTCTATGTAATTCAGTATTTTTTCGTACTGATCATTAGAGGCCTGTGCGCCCATCATGGTATTAGGGTCAAGTGGATGCCCCAGCTTGATGGCCTTGGTACGTTTGATAACGCGCTCCATGAATGCTTCGTAGATGTTTTCATGTACCAATAGTCTGGATGGACAGGTACAGACCTCTCCTTGATTAAGTGCAAACATGACAGCACCTTCGATACACTTATCCAGAAACTCATCGTCTTTGTCCATGACATTTTCCATGAAGACATTCGGTGATTTACCGCCCAATTCCAGGGTGACAGGTACGATATTCTGAGCTGCATATTGCATGATAAGACGTCCGGTTGTCGTTTCACCTGTGAAGGCTACCTTTCTGATTTTTGGATGAGAGGCTAATGGCTTACCCGCTTCTATTCCGAACCCATTCACAATATTTAATACGCCTTTTGGTAAGACATCCTGGATCATTTCTGCCAGTATCAATATACCTACAGGTGTCTGCTCGGCCGGCTTCAGTACGACACAGTTTCCTGCTGCTAGAGCCGGTGCCAGCTTCCATGCAGCCATTAGTATAGGAAAGTTCCACGGTATGATCTGACCAACTACGCCCAGTGGCTCAGGGATGATGACAGATAGCGTATTGGCATTGAGTTCTGAAGCAGATCCTTCTTCTGCCCTGATCACACCTGCAAAGTATCTGAAGTGGTCAATAGCCAAAGGAATATCTGCTGCTTTGGTTTCTCTCACAGCTTTACCGTTGTCCCATGTTTCTACCCTTGCCAGAACATCAGCGTTCTCTTCCATGATGTCAGCAATTTTTAAGAGTATATTGCTTCTTTCGGTTGCAGAGGTATGATTCCATGTGGCAGCGGCTTTCCAGGCTGCTTCTACAGCTTTGTCAATATCTTCTGAAGTAGATCGTGCTATTTTTGTGAATGTGTTACCATCCACCGGAGACGTATTTTCAAAATACTGCCCTTTTGTGGGGGCTACCCATTCGCCACCTATGAAATTATCATATTGGTCTTTAAATTTCGGTTTTTCTAAGACATTGCTAGCCTTAGTCATAAGGTCACTCATGATGATTGATTTTTTCTGTTTGTTAATTAATGAATTTCAAAAGTACTATGGTTTTTTTCTGATGTATGACAGAATCCTGTTATTGCAATAGCACAATTCTATCATTGTGTCATTTTGGCGTAAAAACCATATAGCTTTTCTTGGTAGTCAAATTTTTATTTTGTATCTTACATCTCATACAAATTTTAAAGTATCACTTATATGCCATTCAGTAATGCCCTGCACATTCAGCGATCAAAGCAGCTGGATACATTGGTAGAAAATCGAACCCATTATACCCTCTCAAATGCCGAGCTTAATGTATATGAAACCCACAAGGAAGCTGAGCAGGTGCTATTGAGATTTGATCAACCGGTTTTGGCCAGTATGATCATGGGGAAGAAAGTCATGCATCTGGGCGAAAAGAGCAGTTTTGACTTTTTCCCGGGAGAGAGTGTCATACTTCCTTCTCACGAATTGATGTGTATTGATTTTCCTGAAGCACGCTTTGATAATCCGACAAAGTGTCTGGCGCTGACACTTTCTGAAGATTATATCCAGAAGGTGTGCAATGAGCTGTCCGAAGATTTTCCCCGGCTGGATGACGTCAATTGGTATTTTACAAAAGAAAATTTCCACTTCACAAATGACATGGCCATACATCAAATCATCAATAGGTTGATTTATGTCTTTGCAGAAAACCATCCATCAAAGGACCTCTTCGCTAATATGATGCTCAAAGAGCTTATCATCAGGATCATGCAGACGGATATTCGGTATAATATTGATAAGGGTGTAGAGGAGTCTACCGCATCGAGATTGAGCTTTGTCGTCAATTATATCAAAAAGCATCTGTCCGAACCCCTGACGGTCAAAACCCTTAGCCAAAAGTCTTACATGAGTGAATCTCACTTTTACAGAGCCTTCAAGAATGAAATGGGATTGACGCCGGTCGAGTATATCTTACAGCAGCGAATCAGCAAGTCATGTCGGTTGCTTAGGTGCACAGATAAGTCAGTCAAAGAGATAGCCATGGAGTGTGGATTCAATTCTTTATCGTATTTCAATCGCTTATTTAAAAGACAGTTTCAATTGACGCCGACAGAATATAGGGAGCAGGAGTCTGGTCTGATGGTTTGATGTTTACACGTAGGGATTACTTATTTTCGAGTTCTTCCAGATTTTCTGTGAGTTTGACCACTCTTCTGATCATGGCGTCAAGCTCATGGCATGAGGACTTGATGTAATGCAGCACTTGTTTTTGGTCGTCTGACATGTCGTACTCTTCATCGATGAGGTAAATTAATCCCATGATACGACTAAGTGGCGTGCGGAATTCGTGAGACTGCGACCAGGCTATATCCATGAGTCTCTTATTTTTTTCCTGTATGAGTAACTCATGCTTTTTTCTCTGTGTAAAGTTTCTACCGAGGCAGCAAGCTCCTATTATGCGGTCATCCTTGGATAGTATAGGGCTTATTCTTATCTCTATATATTCCATATCATCCATGGTAGGGTGCTTGACCTCTGCTTCGATGCTGAATGTTTCACCTGCCATGGCTCTTGTGTAATGCGATAGCCAGGTCTCTCTAAACTTTTGGGGCAAGTCTTCGTGGAGAACCGACTCATCCAATTTGAGGTCTATACCATATCGCAACTTTATACGGTTAAAGAACTCTTCGTTGGCAATCACCAGATTTAAATGCTCATCAACTGACCAGATGATGTCATTAGAATTGTTGATCAGCGTGGTGATGTTGTCTACTTTTTGGCTGATTTCTTTACGAAGTGCTACTTCTACGGCTTGCTTTTCAGTGACTTCATCTATTTTTTCTGCAAGTTTATTAAAGTAGTATTTAAGCAAGAAATAAAGTAAAGTTGTAGTCAGGAAAACGAAGAGAAGTCCCTTTATTGACTGAAGGGTGGCTTCATCTCCTTCTACAACTGACATTAAGCTGTCACTCAGTAAAATCCATACTGTTCCTGAGAATAAATAAAGTAAAGCAATTTTTGTATAAGTTTTCAATCTTTCACAGTATAAGGTATCAAGTTATTACAATACTAGCAAGTATTGTTTTGATCAAATATACAGCGAAGATGCTGAACTTTCATAAAAAGAAGATGTCTAAATTAAAACAGGACTTAAAAATTTTGTCGATTTACGAAGTATCAGGTGGTTTCAGATACTTTGACCTCCCACAGCTGTACCTCATAGGGTTTCAGTTGCAAAGTGTCCGATGCTCCGAGCACGGATTCCTCATGATTGGATAGCAACAGCCGTCCTCTAATGAGCCCTTCTGGAAGCTTATAGCTAAGCGTTTTTTTGCTAAAGTTACTCGCCACTAAACACCCTTCTTGCTCTATAGTGCGAGTATAGATGAAGACTTCATTATGGTCAGGGTCTACGTCGCTGTAGTCACCATATATCAATGCCAGATGACCTGATCTCAGTTGGATTAGAGATTGTATATAGTGGTAGATGGAGTCAGGGTCATCGACAGCTTTTTTTGCGTTTATTGCAGGGTAGTTGGGGTTAACAGCCATCCACGGTTCTACTGTACTAAATCCTGCATACTGTTCATCAGACCATTGCATGGGTGTTCTACTGTGGTCTCTTGAGGTTTTGATCAGGTTGTCCATGAAGTCCTCAGCACTGACCGTGCCTGCTTCTACCTGATCTTTCCACGCATTGCGAGCTTGTATATCATCAAACTGGTCGATGGACTCAAAGGGAAAGTTAGTCATCCCGATTTCATCACCTTGATAGATGAATGGCGTACCTTTCAGTGTGAGCAAGATGGTGGCGAGTAGCTTAGCCGATTGCTTTTGAAAGGCAGGCTCATCCGATGCAAACCGACTGACCATCCGAGGCATATCGTGATTGCCGAGGAATATTGCATTCCAGCAGTGCTTGTCAAATACTTTTTCATAGCGGCTGTATATGGCCTTGAGGTCGGGAAGAGACCATGGCTTCCAGTCCCAGTAGGAGGGAAGTCGATCTACAGTGATGGCATCAAATTGAAACACCACATTCAGTTCTCGTCTACGTTCATCGATGATCAGCGGCGTCTGTTCCAGAGTCAGTCCGGCGGCCTCGCCTACGGTAAACATATCATACCTCGACATCACCTCATCATGCATTTCCTGGATATAGGTATGAAGTCTGGGTCCGGAGGCATACACAGCGCCAAAGTCACCATCAAAGTCCCCTGGAAAGTCCTCGAAGACAACAGGCTTCGATATGAACGGGATGACATCCATCCTGAACCCATCAATGCCTTTATCCATCCAGTACCGCATGATATCGTAGATCTCACGCCTGACCCGGGCATTGTCCCAGTTGATATCCGG
>SLDF01000185.1 GCA_007125435.1 Saprospiraceae bacterium | reverse complement strand
TTGAGTTCCATTATACATGATGATAAAGGAAAAAAATTTCTCATATTTGGCGTCAAACCTACCGATATTTCATTTGATCTCAACATGCCACTATACCATTGTATTACCCTCTTAAAGCATCAATTCATTTTTGCAGAAAACCTGAGTACACTCCTCCCAAACAAAGAGAAAAAAGGAAAACTGTGGGCCGAAATGAAGTACATGTTTAAGATTCAATAATCCCGTTTATAATAACCTTACTCTAAAAATGAAGCATACCTTAATTTTTGCAACCTCTAACCACAATAAAGTAAAAGAGATTCGCGGTCTCTTGCCGTCTAATTTTGACGTGAAGAGTCTGGCTGATATTGGATTTGATGAAGACATACCTGAGACGAGCCCTACCATCCACGAAAATGCCATTCAAAAGGCAAAGTACCTATTTGAGCGTTTGCATTTGCCATGTTTTGCCGAAGATACAGGGCTTGAAGTTAAAGCTCTCAATGGTGAGCCAGGTATTTATTCTGCGAGATACGCAGGTGCAGACAGAAATCCCGAAAAAAACATGGAAAAACTATTGTCTAAACTCAAGGGCACTAATGACAGATCGGCGCGATTCAAAACTGTCATCGCTTACATTGATGACCAGGGTAGTGTTTCTACTTTTGAAGGCATTGTCACCGGTACAATTATCTCTGAGAAAAGAGGAAAAATGGGATTCGGCTATGATCCGATTTTCATACCAGATGGTTTTGACCAGTCCTTCGCTCAAATGACATTGGCGCAAAAAGCAAACATCTCTCATCGCAGTCGAGCCCTTAAGAAGTTTTTAGCTCAAATAGCGCCATCAAATCAGTAAATCTATAATCACAAGGGCGCCAAATACAACACTCGCTATACCATTAGAGGTAAAAAAGGCTAAGTTTATTCTGGACAAGTCATCGACGCTAACTTGCAATTGCTGGTAGACCAGAAGAGAAACAAAAACACCTAAAGCCAACCACATCAACCAGCTGCTCTCCATATACGTTTGACTTATCGAGACAATCGCTATTACCATCAAAAGCCCGCTAAGAATATGAATGGCTCTAGAAAGCAGTAACGCTCTCCTTCTACCTAAGCTGGCAGGTATAGAATACAAACCAAGGGATTGATCAAACTCTTCATCCTGAAGAGCATAAATGATATCAAACCCACCTACCCAAAACAAAACGGAGGACCCTATCAAAATAGGAATCCAATCAAACTGATTCGATACTGAAATATATGCTCCAACCGGTGCCAGGCCGAGCCCTATACCTAATACAAAATGACATATGGATGTAAAGCGCTTTGTGTATGAGTAGCCTAATACGACCAGCAATGCGACAGGCGATAAATAGAAACAAAGAGGGTTGATAAAAAAAGTCGTCAGGATAAACCCTAAAGCACATATTATAGTGAAAGTTAATGCCGAACCAGGCGAAATAATGCCTGCCGGAATTTCCCGCCCTTGGGTGCGAGGATTCTTCTTGTCTATATCTCTATCTAAATACCTATTAAACGCCATCGCTGCACTTCGAGCCAAGACCATACACAGCAATACCAAAAGCAAAAGGTACCATACATTCTCGCTGCTATACCGAACGACTGCAAGCGTAAAACCCAATAAGGCAAATGGCAATGCAAAAACGGTATGGCTAAACTTGACTAATGATAAATACTTCTTCATAGATACTATTCGATTCGATACTGTAATTGAATGGTCTTCCATCTGAAAATGCGCCAGTCCTTAAAACAAGTTTGCTGTAAATAGCATTGGGAAAGATCGCATAACGGCGATTCATGTCGCAATGTAAACAAACTACAAATATACAGATTAGCAGATATATAAAAATACCCGTCTCACGCTATGAGACGGGTATAATGTTTTACGGATTATAATCTGTTAGATGTCAATAGCGTCTTATTGCGCTACAGGCTGACTTCCTTCTACCTCTCCTTTAATGGTAAGGATGATTTTGTCAGGATTTGTGTTAGCCGTAATGGTTACACTTTTTGATTGAGGCCCCGGCTTATTTCTAGAGTCAAACTCTACTGGTATCTCTCCAGACTCACCTGGTGCAATTGGCTCAGTTGGACACTTTGGTACTGTGCAGCCACAGCTAGCTTTGCAATTGCTTATGATAAGTGGCTCATTACCTGTGTTTGTGAACTTATAAGAATACTTTACCTTCTCACCATTTTGTACTTTACCGAAGTCATAAGTTTGACCTTCTGCAAAAGCGATTGATGTTTTAGGAGCGGCATCTACTTCAGCTTGTCTCTGAGCATCATTAAGTGCTTGCTGGGCTGCATCTGATACAGGAGCTGCTTCAGAAGCAGCTGTTGTAGTCTGCTCACCATCATCTACTGATTCAGTATCGCTTCCACAAGCCACTAAACCGATCATTGATACAAAGCTCAAACCGAAGAAAAGAGATTTTACATTAAATTTCATTGTTCTGGATTTTTATTATTTAAGTCGCAAAAATAATGGATTGGATTCGCTCTCACCCCATTATGCTAGAAAAATTGTGATAATATTTCCTAATAAACTGTTAAGCGGATTGTTCAAAGAACAGGTTATTTTTTTCGAGATATGTATTCGGCAAAATCATCTGCTGACTTACAGCAAAGCAAATTTTCAGTCTTTGCTCCGCCTTTGATAGCTACAGGAATACCCCATTGGATATCATCTATACCAGCGATACTGTGCGCATCCGGATTGATGGATAGCGGTACTCCTTTTTCAAGGGCATAGGGTATCCACTTCCAGTCCAGGTCAAGCCGATAGGGATTAGCATTGATCTCGATTGCCACACCGTTGGCCGAGGCAGCATCTATGACTTTTTTGTGCTGTATCGGATAGCCTTCGCGAGACAATAGTAATCGACCTGTAGGATGACCTAATAAAGTCATTGCAGGATGTTCTATAGCGGCAATAAGCCTTGCTGTCGCTCTTTCTTCATCCATATTCAATACTGAATGAACAGAAGCTATCACGAAGTCAAAACCCTCTAAAAATTCATCTCCATAATCAATACTTCCATCTGACAAAATATCAGCCTCAATGCCCTTAAATATGCGGAAGTCAGTAAACTGTTCATTCAATTCATCTATTTCACTCCATTGCAACTTCACGCGTGACTCCTCCAGACCATTGGCATAAAAAGCGGCTTTTGAATGATCCGTTATGCCAAGATATGTATAACCTTTCGCACGACAAGCCTCTGCCATCTCAGCCAATGTCGCACCTCCATCACTATATGTACTGTGGGCGTGTATGACACCTTTTACATCGGCCATTGTCACCTCTTGCGTCTCGGTCATCAATTCCGGATAACCCCAAAGCCGGGATTCCCTTCTAGCCGGCAAAATGTATGGACATCCCAGAGCATTAAACACCTCTTCTTCTTGCCCTCCATCGGGCAGTTCACCATATTTATCCATAAGCAATGTCAAGAATTCCGCATCCGAAGACAGCTCTATGGCTCGCCTGCCCCACTCATCTTCTCTGACCTGCACATAGGTGCTCTGGATACCTTCAAATGTACCTTGGTAACTTTCTCCTTCATTGCTGACCGTCCAGTTTTCGAATATCGATTTGAATTTTGATCCATCATCGCTACCCATGAACGACATACCCGCTATGACCGGCATTTGTCGCCTCACATCACCAACGATCATGACTTTACCATCGCCCACTTGTTCGGTCATTTTTTTCAGCACCTCTTGAGCTACAGATAGTACTTTAGCATAGTGCATCTTATCTCTACTTTGCAGATAATATTTTGACTTGGCAAGGATATCCTTTTGCGTTTTTAGTCCCACACCATCGAGAGTAACCAGCCTATTTTCATTACACGCATATAGCAGTTCGCCCACACTTTCTATACCTAGCGTTGTCCATATTTGTTTGATCTTTTTGGGACCCAACCCTTTTATTTGCAGCATATCTACGACACCCGGAGGCGTCTTCTCTCTGTATTTTTCGAGAGCACTGATTTTGCCTGTCTCCATCAATTCGACAGTCTTATCAGCGATGGCTTTACCGATACCCGGTATACTCTGGAGCTCAACAGATGTCTTCTCTGCGACGGGCTCAGTCATGCTTCGTATGGTTCGATATGCATTTTCATAAGCGCGTGTCTTGAATGGAGACTCACCGTGAATTTCCATTATTTTACCCAGCTCTCTAAATAAGGAAGCCACCTCTTTATTGGTATATGACATGAATTAGCGTAATTTTGTAACCGTAAATAAAACACAAATATAATGACTCGTCTACATAGCTACACATTAATGTGCCTTATGCTCATATTGTTTATATTGATGGGCTGCGAACCGTTACAGCGCTCTACATTTGAAGAGCCGGGTTACGAATTGATATCTGACGAAAACAGCAGCATCGCTTGGGCGGTCAAAACCAATGATAAGGGCACCATCATTGAGAAAGGTATGCTCTTGGATGGTGTCCGTCATGGTAGTTGGACGTATTATGACCCCACCAAAAACGGCGTTCCGGAACTCATACAGCACTACATAGATGGACAGTTGTATGGCGCTGCTATCTCCATCGATCCCAGTGGCAAAGCATACGATATTAAAAACTATGCAGACAGTCTACTGTATGGCGACCAGATCAAGCTCAAATCGGGATGGGTCGGCGAGACTACACCTTATGCGCACGGTCAGAAAGAAGGTATATTTCGCAGCTATTTTGCCAATGGACAGATTCAGCAAGAAGTGCCCTATCATAAAGACCGTATCCATGGCCAATTAAAGTATTTCAATACTGAAGGACAAGTCACCGTAGAATATACCTATGAAAACGGTGAAAAAGTGTCTGGAGGTATGACTCAATAGCATGGATAGCATTCCACTACATATCGACGCATCCAGAGCCCTCCAGTCCCTTGATATCAAAGAAAAAAGCGGCCGCCGTTATGTATTTGACCCCGTAAGGCGTCATTGGTATCTGCTCACCAAAGAAGAATGGGTCCGCCAGGTATTCATCCGCATCATCAGCGAAAAAGTATCCCTGTCCCGCGTTGCCGTCGAAAAATCCATCAAGGTCAATCAACGGCTCAAGCGTTTCGACCTGGTCATTATGGATCGCCAACTCAGGCCTTTCCTTCTGGCAGAATTCAAGAGCCCTGATATCAACCTCAACGATCAAGTATTCAGACAAGCTGCTGTCTACAACTCTACCCTACGCGTCCCTTACCTCCTCATATCCAATGGTTTCCAGCATTACCTTTGCCGCATCGATCTGGAGACCAAAGCATTTACCTTCCTGGCAGAGTTCCCCGAGATTCCATAGTACCTTATTTTGTATTTTTTTTGGGCGTGTCCCTTCGGGTCAGGCTATCCGCTTGTATTCACAGGCCTACCATAGAGTGTCGCTACTGGTGTGAGCGGCTTCTTACCAGTCGCCATCACACCAGTGCTCCACTAACTATGCCAGCCCTGTTCATATCGCTGCTATCCTTCACGCAATCAAGCTTCTATAGAATAGAATATAAAAAAAGGATAGCAGTTCTAACTAAATGTAGTCAAAGCCGAGTCAGAGGTAATTCCTTTCCCGTTTAATCCTAAAACTCTCATCCGAAGGGGTCGAAGCCCAAGAAATGAAATGAGAAAAAAATTATAAATCACCTAATGGAAGCTCAACGATAAAGACAGTTCCTTGACCAACTTCACTATTACAAGTAATAACGCCGTCGTGCATATCAACGATCTGCTTACATATGGTCAGGCCCATACCAAATGATTGTTCACCCTGAGTACCCGGCCGACCGTCGACCGCAGACATGGAAAAGATCGTATCCAATTGTTCTTCTGGGATTCCGATGCCTTTATCTTGAATGCGCATTTCAAGACTTCCCCCTTTATCAATGAGGTACACATTGATAGCTGACTCCTCATAGCTAAATTTTATAGCATTGGAGAGAAGATTGCTTACGAGTCGCCATAGTTTTTCTCTATACCCCATGAGGCTAACAGACTCACCTTCCAGTTGTATACTAA
>SLDF01000088.1 GCA_007125435.1 Saprospiraceae bacterium | reverse complement strand
CCCTGCCACATGTATGTATTTCTCACATGTTCTTATCATGAAAAAAAGCTATGAACCGATTAACCAATTGTTGATCTTTTGACTTTTTATGTGTTAGTCCCCAGAAAAAATAAGTGATCCGATCATATGGTGTTTGGGTTACAGCTTATGTGAAAAGTTGTATTCCTCACTTTTGCAACGAATGCTTACTCATATCAAATAAAAAAGAAGGCTGTAACAATATAGCCCTCTTTTTTATTTTCTAGATTCAATTTATATTTTACTTAGTACACTATTAGTTTTGTCAGTTTGTTATACTTATTGCCAGCGGTTATTCTGATAAAGTATACTCCAGGTATTGGAGGTGCGTTTGTAGTAAATTCAAATTGATTATTCTCCGATGTAATATTGGTAATATTTTGTGTGTAGTCTACTATTCTTCCATCTGCTGAAAGTATAGCATATTTACCGTCCTCTATGCTAGATCCTTCTAAGCGTATTCTAAGTTCACCCATAGCAGGAACAGGGTTCGGAAATACTTGTAAATCAATTGAGTTTAGATCAAAAATAGAAGCAGAAGTAGATCTGTCCACTATGATTGTAATAGGATAGGTTTCTAAAGTCAAATCAGGTGCATCTGCATGAGTCAACTTTCCAATATAAACACCATCGTCACTATTGGAGACCTCATCTATTTCGAAAAATGGCTCAGGGAAGCTGTATTTTAAATCATTTGCAATGTACCAACTGTACATAACTCCATCTACGTCGACATCTACATCTACAAATAACTCAATATGATCGCCCTCATTTACTGTAATTGTGGTATCTCTAAAGACTCGCGCCTGAGGTGCATAAATGCCATAATCAAGTGTAGAGAATATTTCCGCATTGTAAACAATGTCCTTAAAAGTAAGTCGGTTGTTCTGAACCCTTACTCCTGCGGATGTACCATCTACCCAATTAGACAGACCACTTATATCCGGAAAGGATGTAAAGGCGTTAGATTGTATCCATAGTGCTTCTAAGTCTTGTAATTGATTAATGGACTCAGGGAAGTCACCATGAAATGTATTATTGTTTAAATACAACCTCTTAAGATCTGAAAGTTGGCTTATCCTGCTATCTACATCACCTTCTAGACTATTGTGGCTGATATCCAGATACTCCATGAAGACTAAGTCAAAAAGTGAGTTTGGTATTTCTCCTGCAAAGAAATTATGGGATATGTCAAGATATCTAAGACTGTTCAGCTTATTGATGTTATTTGGGATATTGCCTTCAAGCTGATTGTTGTTAAGTTCGATATTTCTTGCGCTAACTAAGTCTGTAAATTCTTCAGGCAGGACATCGTCAAATAAATTGTTAGACAAATTCAAAAATATAAGTGAGCTTAAGTTTCCTATTGTAGCAGGAATAGCCTCACCAATCATATTATTATTTAAATCCAGGCCTATTAATTGTTCGAAATCACCGATCTCATTTGGTAAATGTCCAACTAGATTGTTTGAAGGTAAGTCTATACGAATCAAGCAACCGGATGAGTTAAAGCTTAGACCGTACCATGAACTTACAGGTGCTTCAAGGTTCCACTTCTCCATCCAATTGTCGCCATCTGTTGCGTTATATAGGGCGACTAAAGCAGAGGAATCTCTTTCTATACAAGCAGATATTTCAGCGACATTTATATTTCTACACAATTGATCTTCGCCACAGCTATTCAAGACGGTCAGACAAATTTCAAAACTACCTGCACTTGAATAGCTATAGGTTGGATTGACCTCGGTAGAAGTGCTACCATCACCAAAGCTCCAGGTATAGGATAGATCTGAACCCGAAGAGCTGTTGACAATAGTGATTTCTAATCCACTTCTTATGACATTAAAATCAGCTTCAGCAGGTAGGCCAGAGTTTTGAATTGTGAATGTTTCATTGTAGCTACACCCTGTAGCGTCAGAGATGGCTACTGAGAAACTGCCTTCTGACAGACCGGACCAACTGCTGTTATCACTGACCTGTCCATTAAACTCAATAGTATACTCACCTGAGCCTCCTTGAATATCAAGGTTTATTTCTCCATTTGAAGAAAGGCAGGTTTCATTTACTATTTCACTACTCACAGAAATATCAGTAGAAGCGCCAATATTAAAGTCATATTGAGCAGTACAGCCTTCAGCATCTGTTAATGTAAGGACATAATCCCCTGAAGATAGATTGGTAAACTCTCCATTGCTTTGACTACCTTGGCCTACGTCGAAAGTAAATGGTGAAATACCGGATTGTGTTAGTACGATTAACGTACCATTACTATTCCCACAAGTAGTTGACTCGGTTATGAGGGAAGCCTCAGCTGCCTCACTGCCTAGTATATTTATAATTTCCACCGTCTCGCATCCTGAATTGTCCGATATGGTCACTACATACTGTCCGGGTGCGAGCGATTCATAAGCATCAGGGCCATCATCAAGACTTTCATAGCTGAAATTATATGGTGCACCTGAACCGCCCGAAGGGTGAATACTAAAGGATCCATTATTTTCTCCGCACGAAGTATTAGTAATGTTGATATTGGTGATCACCTCTTCAGTACCTTCAATAGTAAAATCTATTGTGCCTATGCAGTTCTGATCATTTGTAAATGTTACTGTATACTCTCCGGCAGATAACCCTCCGAACGTTGGACTACTTTGTGGGCCGTTCCCAATATCGAATGTCAAACCGCTACCACCGCCATTAACATCGACAGTGACATTACCAGGCTCACCGCAGTAAGCATGGTCGACGGTTACTTGTCCGAATAGCTCATCAGTTGCTGGTACAAATACAAATATCGTATCAGAACATCCATCAAGATTTTGACCAATAAGCTCATATTCACCCTCTTCAAGACCTTCAAATAATGGACTGCTAGAGAATTCTCCATCTAACTGAAACCAGTCAAATATATCCGTTATTGATGCTTCAATACTTCCATTAGACAGATTACAGCTAGCAGGCATGATGTCCGCTGATAAAACAGCTGGCTCAGAATCATCAATAAAAAAGTCAACATATATTTCACATCCAATATCATCTACGATGTAAGCATTGTAAAAACCAGAAGGTAGATTTTCATAGCTGGTTTCTGTGCTAAAATTAAATCCTCCTTCTATATCAATGAAAAATTGGTCGTTTCCAGAACCACCACTTAGGAAAAAATGGACACTTCCATTATCTAACCCACAGGTTGTCGGAACAACGTTGACATTGGCAAAAATGGGATCTGAATCATCAATGAAAAAGCTCATTTCATCTGTACATCCGAGTGCATCCGTCACAGTCATAAAATAAGCGCCTGAAGCAAGGTCGGTAAATAAACCTGTTTCATTTGCTCCTTCACCGAAATCGAAATTATAAGGTGGGGTACCATCAAATGCTGTGGCCTCGACAGAGCCATTTGGTAAATTACATGTTGTTGCTTGTTCCTCAATGGCCAATACGGGAGAAGTGCTGCCTTCGATAAAAGCCTCTATAATTATTTCACAATTGCCATTATCAACCACGGTTATGTTATAATTCCCGGCAGCCAGGTCTGTAAATATAAAATCTGATGTAAAGCCATTTCCAATATTGACTTGATAGGGATCAGAGCCACCTTCTACAGCTATCTCAAGACCACCATTGTTTTCTCCACATGTAGTATTGGTTACCGTTACACTTGCGTCAAAGTCCAGACAGTTCGAACTACAACCTATCTCTAAGCAACCAACAGCGCCTACCCTTTCACGAATCCTATTGCCTGGTAGTGGACCAAAGCCGTTCAGAAAATTTATACCCCATCCCGTAAGGTGACAATAACTCATGATAGTTCCTCCTCCTACCGGTGGTGGACCTGGCGAACAACTTCCTTCGGTCGAAAAGCAGTTGTCTATTGCGCCTCCCGGCCATCCGCACCACTGTGTATGGTTAGATCCCAGATTGTGACCCATTTCGTGCGCTACAACCATTATCGTCCAGGAATAATTCGGAAAATTATTATATGATGCATTAATATTACTAACTGCAAATGCCCAGGCCGGTACACATAAGACATTTAAATAAGCTACACCTCCACCGGATCCATTCAGTATGAAAAGATGAGCTATATCTCCATTAAAACCCTGTCTGTTTATTCTAAACTGAGTCAATGCAGTTCCTACATTACTAGAATAAGGATCATTGCTGGTCCAAACAAAAATTTCTGAGATCTCTGAGCTGATTTCTTCATTTTCATATAGAATAGCCACATTGTTAAATATGCCATTGACATAGTTCTCTACATTGGCGACACTACCTTTATTATTGAATAAGTTAAAGTTGGTTTCAATGTAGACTTTGACGCATTTATTGAGGTGAGAAGACGAACTTTTCCTTTGTTCTTCTATTTGCTCCATTCTGTATTTCTCTGGAACTTCTATAGCCTCATCACAGCTGTAGCTATCGTCTTGAGGAAACACGTCTTCAGGGTAGATTGCATGTATATTATCAAGTCCTTCAATCTTTGCTATGTTTATGTGACCATGCTCCTTAGTGGCGAAAACACCCATGACTTCACCATCTACAATCGATAGGCCTGCTACTGACTTCTTATGCCCTCTGACAACACCTCGATAATGCACCTGATTCGATGGTTCAAATACTTCGCCCTTGTCTGTTCTAATGATAAGATCATCCGCGTAGGGGTTCTTCTTGAATAGATCTAGGTATACTACACTATCCTTGCTCAAAGGTAGGCTAAGTGTTAATGTTCTGTGGCTTTCCTTGAGTAGCTTTCTGTGAACTACATCGTTAATATCTAAGTAGACAATATCGCCCTCTTTTGCATCACCTGGTGCTTTAATGTGTGCAGGTAACTCGTAATCTTGCTTTATCGAAAATAGGTGAAAAGTCTCTTTGGGTGAGTGTTTTGAAAATTCTTTTTGAAGAGCTTCCTCAATGGGAGACAGCTTTTCCTGTTCTTCTTCTCCAATGTTTTGAAAGCCAAATAGCTGAACTTTCTGTGCAGTAGCAGTTAAAGATAATGCTACTAGCATAAGCAATGCATAGTATCTAACCATGGTAATTTAAATAAATTGTTTTCCTAATAATGCACTGCAAAAGTAAAATAAAGTTTTATAACTTTCATGCTCTTGCAAATAAAATTCATCTAAATTCATCCTCTATCTTTTTTTGGGGACTGAATTAGCAGTTTTACGATTTTAATTTAAAGCATCATTAAGAAAAAAATGAAAAATGTTGTCTGTCAAATTTTTGGTTAGTTATTCCTTTACAGAGTTTGAGGTGATAATCTTGGGGTTGATTAGGTTTGTTCACAATGTCTTGAAGTAAATAACATATATACAATATGTATAAATTGCTTAAAATGCAATTAGTTTGTAATTTCAAGAGGTTTCTTTCTATTTCCTATTTCAAAGGCAACTGAAGCCGCTAAACTACAAATTTTCTTCATCTTGTCAAAATGGATTTTGTCTACTGTGTCAGATGTCAAATGATAATCCTCGTGCGTTCCATTAAAATAAAATATTATTGGGATGCCATTCGACGCAAAATTGTAGTGATCACTCCTATAGTAAAACCTATTTGGGTCTTCTTCGTCATTATATGTGTAGTCCAGATTTAGACCAATGAACCTGTCATTAGACCACTCGTTGATGTCATGAAGCTCTTGACTGATTTTATCTGCTCCTATAACATAAATGTAATTAGGGTCATCCACATAAATATCATCTATGCGTCCTATCATATCAATATTTAGGTTAACTATAGTCTCGCTTAAAGGGTAAATAGGGTTATTGACATAATACTTTGATCCCAACAAGCCTTTCTCTTCACCGGTGAAATGTAGTGCTATAATTGTGCGCTTTGGTCCATTTCCTTCTGCTTTTGCTTTAGCTATGACCCTCATTATTTCCATGACGCCCGATGTGCCCGATCCATCGTCATCTGCACCAAAAAATATATCGTCTCCACGCTTACCCAGATGGTCGTAATGTGAACTTAATATGATATATTCATCCTTGAAGCCTTCTTCTGACCCCTCTACTTTTGCCACTATATTCTTACAGGACAATGAAGTGACCGTCTTCTGCATATGTACTTTAATGTCAATTGGAATCTTTACAGATTCATTCTGTCCGGTTTTATTAATTGCATTTCTCACTCTGACCACCTCCTCGAATTGGTCTCCGATTAAGTCCTTGGCCAAAGTTGTTGAAATAAGTAAAGTGTTTGTTTGTGTTAACTCTTGGTTCTGTTCTGGTAAACCGAGCAATACTTTTGGTCCTATCAAAAACCTTCTATTCTCTGCAAGCACTCTGCGCATTTCATCCTCTATTACCATTACTAACTTAGCGCCGTGTTTATATGCAGTCTCTGCTTTAAGGTCAATATTGTTATTCCATTTGGATGGATTTTTATTCTGACTGATCAAGAAGATGCTATCCTCATCAATTGGCTCATTTTTATAGATAAGAATGATTTTATCTTTGACTTCTACATCTTTGTAATCACTGTAGACTGGATCATCGATGCCAAAACCAAGAAAGATGACTTCTTCTTTTTTAAAGTCCAATAAGTCGGAGTTTTTATCCTGAAATGCTAAAAAGCTCCAAAGGTGTCTATATTTTTCACCCCTTGCCTCTAAATAAATATCGTCCCAGTATATCCAGGTAAAATCTACATTTTGGAAATAACTTCCATCTTTGCCCCCCGGTTCTACTCCCGATCTGATGTAGAAATCTTCAATATAGGTCGCTGCCTTTTTGATACCATCTGATCCGGTTTCCCTTCCTTCACATTCTTCTGATGCAATGAAAGTTAAGAGTGATTTTAATGTATCTACTGATATCTGATCAATGTATCTTGAGATGATGGACTCATCACTTTCTAAACTGCTTTCTTGAGATATTGAAACAAATGGTACAATAAAGAAAAGTGATATTAGAATAGTGAATTGGACTGTACTTTGGCTTGATGACATGATCTGATTTAATATACTCTACGATAAGACTAAATTTAAAAAATGGGTCTAGCAGCTGATTTTATCTACTCTGCGCTGGTGTCTGCCACCCTCGAATTTTTCATGAACAAATTTATCGACCATGCTGATCGCTGTAGATTCGTCAATAAATCTGCATGGAATGGATATAACATTGGCATCATTATGCAGGCGTGCTAGCTGTGCCAATTCATCATTCCAGCATACAGCTGCTCTTATTTTTTGATGCTTATTTGCTGTCATTGCCACTCCATTGCCACTTCCACACATGATAACTCCAAGCTCTGCCTCGCCGGACTCTATAGCGTTTGCTACAGGGTGAATAAAGTCAGGATAATCTACAGAGTCTGTTGAGTCTGTGCCAAAGTCAATAGACTCTATCTCTTTTTCTTCCAACATTTTCTTTATTGCTGCCTTGTAGACATATCCTGCATGGTCACAACCTATTGCTATCTTCATCATCTGTGCTTTTCTTTATGAAAAATTAATATGTTTAACCCGGATTTAATACACTTGATCACTCTCGCTTTTCGATCCTTGATATCTTACATTTACAAACTTATTGAATCATTTGCTGACCCGATTGCTCCATTTGTTGCAACTGCTCTAGCAGCTCAGGATCAATATCGTCCATCATCTGTCTTCTCAATTCATCCCTATCCACATATGGCTCAAACATATCAATAAGCTTGTCTAGTAGCTCTTCATCGCCACCGCTATCTGCCATGCTCATCAAATCTGTCATCGCTCTATCCATGTCTCTCTTATCATCCTTAAAACCGGCTTCTACTTTGTCCGGTCCAATGGATTTGAAGAATAATTGGTACTCGTAGACATGGTCTGCAAAAATCTCAATATGAGGTTTGGCTTTATCATAGGCTCCTGCATCAACATACATATTTAATAGTGCCAACGTCGTGCCGTCATAAGGGAAATTGAAATGAGGGAAGGCCTTAAAGTTGGTATCAATGACTTTTATGGCATTGTCATAGTCCCTTTTGTCCATCAGATCGTATGCGGCTCTGAGAATGACCATTTTCTGTGCATATACACTGGCATTATATGAACGGTCAACAAAAGTTTTCTCTTCTGCAAAATTACTCCATCTGAACTTTTCGGTGATATTATTGACGAATTGCTCTTTACCCAGCCTGCCCATACCAAAGATACCTAGACCACGTGTCGGTCTGGATTGAATGGGCAGTAATCTCAGACCTAAGCCTTCAAGCTGAAAATGTGGACCAAGACCTAGCATTTTCTCTTCTGTACATGTTACTGAAAAGTATATCGGTCTGTCATAGAAGTTACTATTAATAATATCCATGACAGCCAATTCATCCTTGGTGATGTAAGACCTTCTGATGTCCAATCTCAGACGATTAGTATATTGAGTATCGGCTTCTGTTATCAAGCCTTGGTTTATGGCTCTTTGACGGTCCACCGGAATGTAAATATTTCTCGAAGGTAGATAGGATTCAGTAGAAACATTACCGGCTTTTAACGGGTGACTTTCTCCTATAAACTTCAAGGCATCACCAAGGCTCATCTCCCGATCTTGATCCGTTGGTGAATAGTAAAATACTTGATTGCGCTTTCTACCTCTATAAGCTTCCTGGGGTATAGTGAAGTTCAATGCTGGTGAGTCATTGATTTTACGGCGCATTTGCTCTATGTACCAGTCCACTGCTATCAAGCTGAGATTTACGACCCTCACATCTGTTCTTATTCCTTCTACCTCTTGAGCATACCATAAAGGGTAGGTGTCGTTATCGCCATAAGTAAATATAATGGCATTAGGTGCACACGAATTTAAAAAGTTTGACGCATAGTCCCTGGCTGCGGTATGCCCCCATCTGGAGTGATCATCATAGTTTTGAAAGCCCATGATTAATGGCGCCATCAATGCCACCCCGACAGCTATACCCGCAGGTGCCATAGGACTCATATTTTTGATTTTATTTTTCAGCAGATCAAATAAATAAAGTGCCCCCATACCAATCCATATGGCATATGTAAACATTGAGCCGGCTAAAACATAATCCCGCTCTCTTGGCTCATTGGGAGGCTGGTTAGAATAGACAATGATGCCCAGCCCGGTTATGATAAATAGTGACAATAAAGCAAAGAAGTCTTTTCGATTGTTTTTATAATGCCACAATATTCCTAGTAATCCCAGTATCAGTGGTATGAAATAATATTTATTCCTTGCCTCATCTTCCTTTAGAGTGGTGGGTAATGCACTCTGATTATATAGCCGTGCACCATCTACTGGCGACACACCACTTAGCCAATGTCCACTTGACGGATCCCATGGGTAGTAGCCCTGTTCACCATTTTGTCTACCCGTAAAATTCCACATGAAATACCTTAAGTACATCCAGTTGACCTGATACCTAAGGAAAAAGCTAACGTTATCTGCAAAATTTGGAGATCCATCCTTTCCTCCCATCCACAGTCTGTAGAGACGCTTCCGCCGCTCATCGTAGTGACCCATTCTGGGAAATAAAGTTTTGTCTGAATCAGCATAAATATACTCTAGCTTTTGGTCTACTATTTCATATCTATCGCCGACTCGTCCATATCTATCTGTTGTCTTTGTATCTATAGGATTGGCATCAAACTGAGGACCTCTTAAAAGCGGTCTTTCTCCATATTGTTCTCGATTAAGATAGGGGAGTAGACGAGTGGCATCATAGTTGTCATTCATGTTTACCGGTGGATTAGCATTAGCTCTGATCACCACTATGGCTACAGTTGAAAATCCCATGAACAATAAAAATGCACCGACAATGATTTGCTGTAGCATGGCATTTTTTCTCTGATGCGCATACCGCAACCCGAAAAATATAACTGCTGCTATAGTTAGAAATAAAGGAATTAATCCAGAATGAAAGGGCAAGCCCAAACCATTCACCATCATGATCTCATACCTCAACCATAGCGATGGCAAACCTGTTATGATCAATGACTGAGTAGCCACAATAAACAAAACACCTGCGCCAGCAGCTATAATGGCACCCTTTAGTGTCGGCTTTGAAAACTTCTTGTAATAGTAAAATAATGCCAGCGCCGGGAATGTTAACAAGCTTAATAAGTGAACACCAATTGAAAGACCTGCAGCATATACAGCGAATAATATCCACTTGTCATGTTTAGAGTCTTTGGGCAGATGGTACCATTTTACCATAGCCCACAGCACCATAGCTGTGAAAAATGTAGACATCGCATATACCTCGCCTTCCACGGCACTGAACCATATCGATGTCGCAAATGCTGTCGCTAATCCTGCGGCGATACCTGCTCCAGCTAATGCCAGGTTTGTAGCTCGATCAGGTTCTTCCTCACGACCCACATATGCCATTTTTCCCATTATCATTGTGACCCAGGCGACGAACATCGCCGTTAAGGCTGTACACATTGCCGACATTAAGTTGACCGCTACAGCTATTCCCGATGGTTCACTTGAAAACGCCTCCCCTAATATGGTGAATAGTCGTCCGACTAGTACGAATAAAGGTGCCCCGGGAGGGTGAACGACCTGAAGCTTGTATGCTCCCAGTATAAATTCTCCACAGTCCCACAAGCTACCCGTAGACTCTACTGATGATCCTAAGACGATGAAACTTATAATGAATACGATCCAACCGCTTAGGTTAGTGACTTTTCTAAATGAATCCATGAATTAATTTTGAAGTTGCAGGGTACAAATATGAATAAAATTATTGAAAACATATGTTTATAAGCCGTTATTTAACCTGCCTGCTCTTTAATGACTTACTTCCTTGTTATGCTCTACTGTGCATAAATTTGTCTTTTGGGCGTGTCCCCTCATACCTTTACTTTCCCAAATCAGGAAAGTAAAGGTATGAGGGGCCGGGCTATTCGCTTGTATTCATAACTGTCTCATGGGCAGTCACCATGCATCTAGTGGCTTCCTTCGGTCGCCCCTATCTGCATGTTCCTGCAATCCATTCGCCAGCCACTCATATCGCTGCTATCCCTCACGCAGTCAAGTGTGAATAATGAATTTAACAGCGTAAATAATACGCAAAAAAAGCGCCCTCACTTTTGATGAGAGCGCCTTGATTTGCTTTGAATATTATTATCTTAATAATTAATAACCTTCATTCTGGGTGAGATTGGGATTAGCACCGAGGTCTTGAGAAGGTATAGGATAGACATCTCTAAATGAAGAGACGGGTGCGCCATCCCTCACACCGCCTTTCCATTGCCACAGATAATCAGAATCGCTAAACTTACCGAACCTGATCAAGTCTGTTCTCCTGTGACACTCCCAATACAACTCTCTTCCTCTTTCATCTAGTAGCTCATCTAATGTGAGCTCATCTGCTGTAAGGTTACCTCCGCCACCTTGAAAGGCTCGTTCTCTTACAGTATTGACGTATTGTAACGCCTGATCTGTACTTCCTCCACTTCGCATTATTGCTTCTGCTGCCATGAGATAAGCATCTGCGAGCCTAAACATAGGGAAATCGGTATCAGCATACGAAGCATTGGATCCGGGCTGACCTGTTGAAGTCACATTCTTAAATTTATTCACAGCTATCCCTTGAGAAAACACCAATACGTTGTCAATATCTACGGTCTGGCCATCTGTGAAGAACAATGGTCTCCTGTCAAAGCTTCGGGAATTTATCTGATAAGAATAGTCCGGTTGATTGATGAAGAAAGTGATCTCGTATGATCCTGCTGTTGTTATCTTTTGTATTGGGTCACCACCTACTGTTAGTATGCCGTCACCACCATTATCACCGAAGGCAATTGATCCATCTTCTGTAGCAAATACAAAATCGCCTGCTACCATATCTAGTGTGGCCTTTAATGCATTGGTCTCAGGATCATACGTCATTGGTACTGCATTATTTGATGTGGCTGTTCCCCTTATGACATATTCTCTTTTCTCTATGGTATATGTTAGTTCTGACCAATTGACTTCTATGAAATGTACACCCGCTTCAGGCACCAATATGGGGGCACCATTGATATTCAGTACGCCATCTGGTCCATTATCTCCAAATCTCGGTACTTGAGGAGCCGGAGCTATGGTAAATTGAATGGTACTATTAGGTTCAGGGAAATATTCATGACCTTCAAAAAAATTATTACCTGTTGAGGATATAGAAAATGCCGTCGTCGGATCGTTGCCCTGATGAGATCCCGATACATATCTTTTGGGATATGCAGCAGTTTGTCCAAGATTACGAGCTGCAACCAGTCCCCCTGCGTCATCAGGGAATTTATTGAAAAACTCTCGCGTCGTCCTTGTTCCGGCCCATCCACCTGCCATACCCAGATCTGCTGGTCGCATTCTGTCTCCACCAATGGAGGCATTGATGATGAAGGTCGTTCCGCCGAATGTCCTTGTATTATTACCATCAAAAGCAATAGGGAAAATGATTTCGTTACTTCTGTCATTATCTGCCAGGAATAAATGAGCATATTCAGGCTCTAGAGTATAACCTGCAGAAAGTATGCGTTCACAATATTGCAGAGCTTCAGTATATTTTGGCTGGCCGATATACACCTCTGCGTTAAGATATAGTTTTGCAAGTAACATCCAGGCTGCAGCTTGATCTGCTCTGGCATATTCATTGGTTCTTGGTGGTAGAAGACGCTCATCGATACTTAGCAACTCTGACTCTATATAGTCAAATAAGTCTCTCGCGTTAATTTGCTCTGGAAAGAATGCACCTACAAAGTCTTCCTCCGTGACAAAAGGAACATTCCTAAAATGATCCAATGCGTGCCAATAACTTAAAGCACGCAAGAATCGTACTTCGGCTCTATAAGTACTGATTTCATCTCTGACAGGTCCTGTAATATTCCTATCGTTCAGTCGCTGCTCTGTTGTCTCTCTTAGAAACTCATTGCATATTGAAATTTGATAGAAAATTCTGCTGTAAAAGGCAAAAATAAACCCATCTCCAGCACCCCATGTCTGTGCATGAAAGTCCTGGATGGTTGCATCATTCCATGCAATCAATGCTTCATCTGTAGACAATTCAGTATGATACCAAAACCCTCTTAAATACTGTCCAAAGCCCTCGTCTATACCCGAGATGTCAGCTTGACCAGCAGGACCTTCCTGGCCAGATACAGCCAGACCTGCATAAACACGAGCTAAAAACTTTTTGTAAGAAGCAGGATCCTCTAGCAAAATATCGGCAGTGATATCCAATGGGTCCAATGGGATGGTATCCAAATCCCTAAAACATCCGGAACTACCGAATATAAATAGTAGTGTCAAAACTGAAAAAATAATCCTTTTCATATGATTCGATAAGATTTACTTTGATTAAAATGAAACAGATACTCCTAGTAAAAATGTTCTAGGTCTTGGATAAAAGTTATTGTCAATACCGTTACCAATTTCAGGATCAAGCCCATCGTATCCGGTCAATACAAATGGGTTCTGAATAGTTGCATAAACTCTTAACAACTCAGCAAATCCTGGCCTAAAACTATATCCGAAAGTGATGTGATCCAACCTAAAGAATGAAGCATTTGTTATAAAATGGTCACTAAAAGTTGCATCTGCCTGAGCTTCTATATTATTTACAACAGCCGATCTGTGAATATTTGATAAAAATAAATCAGGGTGTACCAATCTTTGGAAATAGCCCATATCTGTCGCAACATTATTGTATACAAAGTTTCCTAGCCAAGCTCTACCGGCAAACGAGAAGTCAAAATTTCCAAAAGTCAGATTACTGGTAAGACCTACTGTATAGAATGGAGCGGGTTGATGTCCTCTGACTTTGTCATCATCATTGATGATACCATCTCCGTTTTGATCCACAAAAGATCCGGGGATGATATTGCCGTCCTCATCATACCTTTGCTCAAATGCAAAGAATGTACTTGGTGCAAACCCTACACTGTGTATCTGAATGGTATTACCCACTCCACCGGCAATACCTCCAGTGAATATACCGGGGTAATCCTCATCATCAATGGCTAGTAGCCTTGTGATTTCATTGTAATTGTAAGCCACGTTAGCACCAAAATCCCATGTAAAACCGGGCTTGCTGATAGGCGTGGAGAATAATGCCAACTCTACACCTCTGTTTAACATATCTCCGACATTGGTATTGATAAAGTTAGTCAGATTAGTTCCAGCCGGAACAGGGATAAAATTCAATAAATCTCTTGTGTCTCTTTGATAGAAGTCTAATGAGCCACTCAGCCTATCTTTAATAAGAGAGAAATCAAATGCTAAGTTGATCGTTGTAGTTTCCTCCCACTTAATATTTCTGTCGTAGCCCTCAGGCCTAAATGTTGTAAGGAAATTATCACCGAATCTATATCTGGCATTAGGTAAACTTTGAAGGTATCTGGCTTGGTACAAATATCTGCCACCTATTTCCTGCTGACCTGTAATACCCCATCCAGCTCTCACCTTGAGGTTGTTGAAATAGCTATTTTGGTTTTCTATTAGTTTTACACCTGCCGCTACAGCCGGGAAAATACCCCACCTGTTTTCCGGAGCAAACCTCGATGTGGCATCACTCCTTAATGTGAACGTCAGTAGATACTTGTCATCAAAAGTATAGTTAACCCTTGAAAAGAATGATATTAAGTATAGTTCACTAGCTATATTCTCTCTTTCTATAGTTTCTGATTCAGTACCTGCTGCATTGGAGTTTCTGAATGAGTTCTCGTCATAAAAGTGCTGCCATGAATAACCGCCCATGGCATCTATGTCATGCCTGCCAAAGCTGTTTTTATAGTTAAGGTAAAACTCCATAACAGAGTTGGTTCTCTGTTGACTGTATGTGTTGTCGACTCCACCACCATTTACAGGGTCATAAGAAAATGCTACCATATTGTCTCCGGGAATAAATAAGGAGCCTGCACCTGATGAGTAGTCATATCCCAGATTTATATTAGCCCGCAATTGTGGTAAAAAAGGTAAAATATAGTCTGCAGATGCATTGAAAATATATCGTTGGACTGTAGAGTTATCATTTCTAAGATTCAAATCTAATAATGAAACAGGGTTGGCTGGCGCTAGAAGCTTAGGTGCGCCATCTGGCTGCGTCCATACTGTATATCCTCCAAGGTATTCACCTTCAGGATCGAATACCGGTTGTGTCGGGTCAAATGACGAAGCTGCACCGATTGCACCTCTATCAGCAAATTGATTTTGAGTTACCATTGCTTTTGCACCGAGGTTTACTTGCAGAGCATTATTCAAAAATCTTGGACTCAGATTAATTCCTCCGGTATATCTTGTGAAATTATCATTTAAAAGCAAACCATCCTGATTGGTATACCCTAATGAAACTCTATATGGTATAAAATCATAGGCTCCCGACACGCTTATATTGTGGTCAGTGGCCATGGCCGGTCTATAGATTTCTCTCTGCCAGTCAGTATCAGCATCTCCCATCAAATCTACATTATCGGGATTGCGCTCCTGCATCACTTCTCTGAACTCAGAGGCACCAAGTACATCCACATAGTTCATGGGGGTGCCTACAGAAACATTACCGTTGTAATTGATTCTCATTTTTGACCCCAAGTCACCCTTTTTTGTGGTGATTAGAATGACACCTCCAGCAGCTCTACTTCCATAGATGGCAGTGGCTGATGCATCCTTTAAAACGGTCATAGATTCAATATCGTTGGGATTTATGATATTTAGTGGGTTTCTATTCCCTGCTACACCTCCAAAGTCTAATGGAATACCATCAACTACAAATAAGGGGTCGTTAGTAGCACCCAAAGAGGATTCTCCCCTAATTCTTATCTGAGCTCCATCATCAGGACCGCCACCTGTTGTAATATTGACTCCAGGAACTTTACCCGCTAAAAGTTGCTGAGGACTTGTGATCATCCCTTTGTTAAAGTCTTTTGAATCTACAGTCTGCACTGATCCGGTCACATCCTCCCTTTTGACTGTACCATATCCGATTACTACCACTTCACTTAGTGTTCTACCGGAAGACAGTTTAAGCTCATAAAAATTCTGATCAGTCACATCAATTTCCAGATTATTATAGCCCACGTAGGTGACTATTAATGTTTCTGTACTTTCTTCAATGGTCAATGAAAAATTTCCGTCAAAATCGGTTACCGTCCCAATAGAACTATTGAACTTATCTCTCAATGAAGCTCCTATCAATGGCTCCCCTGTTTCATTATCCAATACAATGCCTTCTAAAACCCTCTGGGCCTGTAATGCTTGAAAAGGTATGGAAATAAAGGAGAGAAGAAGTAGGCTTGATGCCAAATTAAAGTAAAGACTCTTCATAAATGCAGTTGTTAAAGTTTTTTTTACTACAATTCTGTCCAAAGATAAATATTATTTATTTAACTTTGTGTTGATCATACAATAAAGATTTTTTTTATAACCGCAATAATAATAAATTTATGATGTTTAGAGTATTTACAACGTTAAGTTTATGCCTATTTGTTTTGGCAGGTTACAGCCAGTTTGAGACGGTGGGTATAATAGGTGATGCTACGCCTAATGGATGGGGAGAAAGTACACCAATGAATCAGGATGATGAGGATCCTAATCTATGGACGATCGAAGTCGATTTGTTAGATGGCTTTGCAAAGTTTAGAGCTGATAACAGCTGGGATGTAAATTGGGGAGACAATACATTCCCTGTAGGTGTTGGAGAGCAAGATGGTGACGATATTCCAGTAACAGCCGGTTCATATCTTGTTACATTTAATTCAGAGTCCGGTTCATATTTCTTTGACCTTCAGGGTTCCAATATTGGAGTCATTGGGTCAGCTACACCATTCGGATGGGATCGTGAGATTTTTATGTTTCAGGATCCTGATGACGAAAACCAGTATTCAGTTACATTGGACCTAGTACAAGGTGATGCTAAGTTTAGAGCTGATGGAGGCTGGGATTTGAATTGGGGAGGAGATGACTTTCCTGAAGGCACTGCCGTAGAAGGTGGTAATGATATAGCTATACCCAATGCTGGCACGTATGTTATCACATTTAATACAGAGACTTTATTCTACTCATTCGATGAGCAGGCTGATTTTGAAACTATTGGTCTGATTGGTGAAGCTACACCCGGTGGATGGGATGAGGATACTCCTCTGAACAGAGATCCAAATAATCCAGCTGTTTGGTCTGCAGAAGTCGAACTGACTGAAGGTGCGTGCAAATTCAGAGCAGATAATGACTGGGCAGTTAACTGGGGAGGAGATGATTTTCCAATCGGTGATGCTATTTCGGGTGGAGATGATATTATTGTTGATGAAGCCGGTACTTATCTGGTATTTTTAGATACAGAAAACCTGGTTTACCAATTCGTATTGATTGTGGAGTATGATCAAATGGGTATCATAGGATCAGGTACACCAGGAGGATGGGTAGAGCTGACTGATTTACAAAGGGATGCAAACGATGTCTCAGTATGGAGAGGAAGAGCAGAGCTTACAACGGGTGATCTATTATTCGCAACTGACGCTTCACTTCAAATAGCATGGGGAGGATCTGACTTTCCATCCGGTACAGCGGTGCCTGATGCTAGCTTGCCAATCCCTGTAGAAGAGGGCGATTACCTTATTACTTTTAACAGCACATTGGGCTCTTACAACTTCGAAGCTGTTGTAGAGTACGACGAGATGTCACTTGTAGGAGAATCCGGACCCTTCGGTAGATGGCCTGACGAAACTACTGACTTTGATTTCTTCCTGGATAAAGACCCAGATGATTTTAACTTGTGGACAGGTAATAACATTGAGTTGAACGATTTCGATGCGACACCTGACGGCGGTGTCAAGTTCAGAGCAAATGGTAACTGGGACGTTAACTGGGGTGATGTGGATTTCCCTGAGGGTGTCGGTGTGAATGGTGGACCGAATATTGAGCCTGTAGCTGGAACTTACAGTGTAGTATTCAATTCTTTATCAGGAGAATATGCATTTGGACCTACAGTGTCAACAAGAGAAGAAATGTTAAACCCTGCATATATTTCTCTAATGCCAAATCCGGCTGTTAGCGAAGTGCTAATTGACATTGACTTTGAATATTTTACAGGTGCATTAAATGTTGCTATTTTTGATGTGTCAGGTAAGCAAGTTTTTAATCAAAATTATGACGATTACTCTGATATTAGAATAAATGTGTCTGCATTTACTGCAGGTACATATATCGTGCAATTAAGAAATGGACAGTACTTTACAGCTAAGCAGTTGTCTGTCGTGAAATAAGACGTTTTTGAAAGAAGCATCTTAAAGGTAAAGGTCACCTAATTGCAATTGGGTGGCCTTTAATTTTTTATAGAGCTATAGTGCGCCGGAGAAGCGGGATGTACAATATTTTTAACCCGAATTCTCAATAGAACCAAATATTGCGTCAGCGCTGCGGAATGGTCTCTCGCCAAAGGCTTTTGGTGAGAGAGTCCGTAAGGACCAAGCGAACAGCGCGCCATGTAGCATAGCGACCCCGATCTTCTCACATATCCTTTGAACCCGGATTATTCATTAGAAAATCCCTGCCCGCCACCTGACGATGGCAGCAGGCGGGTATTACGACTTAAAATCGACGAAGGAGATTCACGAACACAAATAAAGAAAAAAAATAGCGTGAGTAAATGGCTTCAAAATAAGTCGCTTTGCTTGATTTTGTTCAATCACCAGGCTACATCTAATATCCCCTGAAATCATCTGGAGCTTAGAGAATTTTGATTTAGACGACTTGTGAAGAAGGAGCATAGCCCCAAGCTACGTGACTGATAAACAAGGAAGCCAAACCCATCATATTCATCAGAAATCATATTACGGATTTATATGGCTTTAAAACTGATGATTTTGTTCAATCGTCGTAGGAGTGACTAAGACTCATTCACAAAATCACCAGTTTTTTTGCCCTATAAACCCTCATTACGAACTTCCGATAAACATGCTGGGTTACATCAAAATTATCAAGCAGCATCATTGCAGAATGCTGCATTCCAGATATTGAAGGGGGTATTAGAGGTAGCCTAACAGGGGTGACCGACTGGTGCGAAGCAATTGACTTGACTAAATGTCAAGTCAATAAGGAGGGAACTGAGCCGACTCTGGCTCAGCTTCGACTGTTCCTAAACAGAAGGCTTAATACCATTTACTCATATAGCTTTTATTTTTTTTATGGCATTCGTGAATCTCCTTCGTCGATTTTAACCCTCATTACGAATTTCCAATGCATAATTCTATCTAACTTGTTTTTATAACATTGGTAATCAACTATTTATGATTTTGTGTTTTTTAATACGATTCACTTTATTTGTCAAAGAAGTTAGCTCTTTTTTGTCAGTTTTATGAACTCTTAAAATTCGGGTTGCAATAACTGTTCGTATTTCCAGTAATGCTATGTCGATTGCTTGGAGCTTGAGGCTTGAGACTTGAACCTTGAGGCTTTGTTAATGCCTATGCCCCTAAGCTTCTATGCTCCTGAGCTCCTAT
>SLDF01000155.1 GCA_007125435.1 Saprospiraceae bacterium | reverse complement strand
TTATCGAACAAACGATTTAATTGAAAAGGAAAGGAGAATGAAAAGGGCAGAAATACAGTTATTTACTATCTCCTTTATGGATGTATTGTTTGGAGCCTTGGGTGCCATTATATTTTTATTTATAGTGGTTCCAAAGGGAGGGGCGCCACCTGATGAAAAGAGTGTCATTCCTGTATATGTGGATGAGGGGAAGCAAATGATTTTTGGGGAATTTAAACAGGCACTTCCGGAGTTGGTTATAGGAGACTCTGCAGTGATTGTTGCGACAAGCTTAAGTAAATTTCCCACAGCGAAGGATTGCCCTCCACCTGTGATTTGTCCACCATGTCCGGAATGTCCAACATGTCCGCCATGCCCTCCTGTTGATAAACCACCGGTTGATCCCGTTGATGAAAGTCCAGATATAGTCACGCCTACAACAGACTATCCTATTCGACCGGCGGTGCCATCGGTTTTTTCTATTGAAATCATATGGGATGATGCAGATATGAATGTAGACTTATTTGTTTGTATTAATGATGAATGTGTATTTGGTGGCAGGAGGAATAGGCGAAGCATTGGTCGATGGTATCCTGATCTTGGAGAAACAAGGTTCATAGACCTATTTCTGAGAAGTGACCTAAAATCAAATATTGAAGCTGTCCGACAAATAGATAAACGCATACCAGGTGTTTTTGACATTTACGGCTATTTTAAGGATTCAGATGTCCCGGTAAGTAATGTAGATGTCAAGGTTTTTGTTTACAGTGAAGCTGATGCAGGCCCTAAAATGGAAGGTTTCAAAGCGAATTTAACGCTTGGGGCACCTCGTAAAAAGTTAGCTACTGTTGAATTAATGCCGGATGGGACATTCAGATTGAATGAATATTAATAAATTGTATGTGAATTTAACTAAAAAAAATAAAATGAAAAGTTGTTTAATAGTCTTATGTGCTCTTTTATCATTTAACTTGGCTTTAGCAGCAGATAATGAGAAGGAATCTTCATTTATTCTTTTATTTGAAAGTACTGATAATGGAATTAAAATCGAGGGTGTTAAAGGCTGTGAATTTACCGAGTTAAATTTTACATTGGGTGATGGTGAAATAACTGAAATTGATATGTATGGAATGTTAAACAACAGCCATGCAGAACGAGTATCAGATGATCAATCTTCTTTTCGAATAGCGATTGAGCGGAGAGAAGGGGTAATTTATCTTAAAGGATTAAGAGGTACCAATTTTTTAGAATTAAGTTTCAGTTGTCCTGTAGGCAGTAAACAACTCATTGATCAGAATGGCATGTTGTCTATACCTGCCGGATTAGATACTGAATTAGCAATGGATGGAGATGGATATCCACATGGCTCAGCAATACCTTCAAAGTTTTCAATTGAGCTCATCTGGGAAGATTCAAGTGATAATGTTGATTTGTGGGTCTGTAAAGGGGACACGTGCGTGCATGGCCAACCGAATAATAGGAAACATTCAGATATTGGCGTATGGTATCCCGATCTTGGGGAAACAACCTTTATCGGTCTGTTTACAAGAAGCAGTCTGAGGTCAAACATTGAAGCCGTTCGACAGATAGATGAAAGAATACCGGGCACATTTGATATATACGGCTATTTCAAAGAGTCAGATATCCCGGCGAGTAATGTGGATGTCAAGGTTTTGGTTTACAGCATCTCGGATGATGGGGCTAAAACAGAAGATTTTCTGGCCAATTTAACACTAGGAGAGAAAAAGAAAAAACTAGCTACTGTGGAGTTGCTTCCTAATGGTGATTTTAATTTAACTAAGTATTGAAATAATTATGGATCAGAAAAAATTGATTTTATACAGTGCGATATCTGTAATTGCCTATTTTGCATTTTGGAATATACTGGGTTTTTTAGTGGGTGATTTGTCTGGAGGTTTTGGTCGCTTTATCCAATTAATGGGTGGTACTCTAGCAGGTATAATACAAGCCGTTTGTTTTGGTATACTTATATATTGTCTTATTGATCTGACTCATCAGCGCAGATCTATCAAAAATCAGTATAAAGGATTTGAATATAAAGTGTTGCCCAGTGAGGAGAATCTTGTCATTAGTCCTCAAGAAGTCAATAAAATTAAGTTAGATATAGTTTATCTTGAAAAACAAGGGGTAAACAATGAAATAAACGACTTTATTAAAAAAGCTTGTACTCAGTATAGAAACGAAAACTCTATTACTGAGACATTACACGTATTGGAAAGCCACATAAATAACAAGAAAGAAGTGAAGGATAGTGTTCTTGAAAACATAAGATATGGTGTAGGTGCCAATATGTCTCTTGGGTTTATTGGTACTTTGATTGGTCTTTCTACTGCAATAGGTAAATCGTATTTGTCAAAGACAGATGAAGGTTTAGAGGAGTTAACTTCCTACTTGTACACAGCATTTGATACGACACTCATGGCTCTTATTTTTGGCATTATCATTAATTATGTCTACCATCAATATATAAGTGAGCTCGACTCTTTCTATGCCCAGGCTAAGAGTTATATAGTGGAAAATTTAATCTCTAAAATCTATGCTCAGTAATTTAATTTACAAATGAAATATTCTGCCGATAGAATAGAATATAAGGTTGCACATAGGATTATTTTGAAAGAAGGTGATACACTTTATCTTGGAAATAAAACTTATAGCGTAGTGGGTATTATAGGGAAAGGCGGGTTTGGGTCGGTATACAAGGTATCTGAAGAAAATGTAAAAAGCAACTCTCTATTTGCGGTTAAGTTACTTGATCTTTATAAAGTTCAACCAGATGACATAGAAAGGCTGAAGCAAAGATTTATAAATGAGTTCAAAGTTGGTCGATTAGATTCTCCATATCTGGTTAAATATTACGACACAGGAAGTCTAAAGGGCAACCCTTATATTTTAATGGAATACTGTGGTGGTGGAAATCTCTTTGATGAATTAAAGAGTATCAAATCTGAGCCACAAGTCCTAAATGCTGCAATTGATATTGCAAGTGGACTAAAGGCTTTACATTCCATGGGGATTGTGCACAGAGACATTAAACCTGAAAACATTTTGAAGAGTGATGATGGTAGATATAAAATTAGTGATTTTGGTATTTCTACCAGGTTGAAAGATAGAATGACTCAAGTCAATTTCTTGGGTAAGGTCAAATATAACGAGGTTTTTGGATCTGTCATGTATTCACCTCCTGAACAATTGAACAGTAAGTCTTACTACAAGAAGACAAGCCCCATGATGGACATTTACAGCTTTGGTGTGTTATTGTATAATTTGACTCACAAAGGGAAAGACCCTTTTGGAGGTGAAGTGGCTTATCAAAGAGATTCCTCAAGGTATCTAAAAAACAAAACTGAAGGTATTCTTTCAAGACCTATAAAAATACAGACAGGCTTTTCTAGAATTTGGTATTTTATAATAAAAAAATGTATTGAACCCAAGCCGGAGGATAGGTATCAGTCTATTAAGGATGTGATTCAAAAATTGAGCTATATCCATAAGAATACTCCGGATAAGGATTCCATAGGTTTAAAACATAAGGTCAAGTTGCATATTGAACATTCTGAATCGAAAAAATCAATTGCCTTTCCCCTGGATATATCAGATGATTCAAGTGAGGTTTCGATGGTTATAGGTAGGGACACTAAAGTTGCAGATATTAATGATATTCCTGTTAAATTAGGTTTAAAAGATGATTTTTTAATTTCTAAGCGTCATGCTACCTTAAGGTATAAGTCAAATCGCTTTTTTATTACAGATGGTCATCAAATGGATAATGGTCACCCAGTAAGTAATTGGACAGGGTCATTAAACGGAACGATGGTTAATAAAAAAAAAATATTGCCGGGAGATTGGGTTGAGATTAAAGAAGATGATTTGACAGAAATAGGTAATTATACGATGAAATTAATAGTGAATTATGATAGTATATAAAGGATATAACTTTGCAGATTATGTTCTCTTGTCCAAGATGGGCGAAGGAAGTACAGCAGAAGTATGGTCATGCAAAAAGGTAGATCAAAATGAGGAAAAAGCAATTAAAATATTTGCTCCTTTCAACCTATTAGATGATTACAGTAAAAAACTGATAAAAAATGAGTTTGAGGAAACAAGAGATATTAATCATCCGAAATTAATTTTGCCGGAGGAGTATATAGAACATGATGGTGTACCAGCCATTATTATGCGATTGTGTCAAAAAAGTATGTGGCAAGAGTATATAGATCGTAAACACATCATTAAAAAAAGAAATTTGTCAACAGACAAGTTATTTTCAGAAAGAGTCTTGGTAGGTCTCATTCAACAAGTATCTCAGGCTATCAGCTATCTTCATGAAAAAAATATGACACATAATGATATTAAGCCTGCTAATATCTTAGTTAATAATATTGAAAATGAGGCAAAGGCTGAATTCTTCTTATCAGACTTTGGTATAACAAAGGAAATAAGAGATACAATTATCAGACAGACATCTAAAAATGTATCGCTGACATTTGCCTATGCTGCCCCGGAAAAACTGAGGGGATTCCCATCTAGCGCTATGACTGATGTTTTTTCATTAGGGGTATCTGTATATGAGTTGACATCTCTTAAAGATGTTGATATTCCTCCCGGAGAGGTCTTAAACAACAATGGTGAGTTGCAATTTTCTTCTGAAGATAGCTATTCATCACACTTCATCGGACTGATAAGGAAAATGTTGAGCAAAGACCCTGATGACAGAATAAGTGTTGAAGATGTCATCAGGGAAACAACCGGATTTCTCGAAGATGGTAAGTGGCCTGAGAAACAAAAAGCCCGTAAAGAAACTCAAATACCTACCTCGCAGTATGGCAATCCTTTTTCCAATACAAAAGAAAGAAGCAGTAAAAAAGAATCTATTTCTACAACACCAAAAAGAAATCCCAATCTAGATAAAATCATAAGTCAAAATCGTGAGAAGGAAAAAGGAAAAAAGTCCAGTAAGAGCATATATATGGTGCTTTCTATTCTAGTCATGTTAATTACTTTCAGCTTTTTGGGTTGGTTGTATTTGCCTATATCTGAAACCAATCCAATCATCAGCGATTATCCTGACTTTATATCAATTTCAGAGGATTTGTTCATGGTAGAGAAGGATGGAAAAGTTGGTATCATCAATGATAAGGGAGTAATCGTTAAACCCATTGAATACGAAAGCGGAGTTTTTCATAAGGACACTGCTGTACTGTTCAGAGATGGATATAGAGAAATAGTAAATTTAAAGTAATAGTTATGGTTAATAAAACCGAAAGATTTGCAGATAATAGCACATGGTCGTCGATTCGCAATACTATGAATATCATTGCCGGACGAGATTTATTGAGCTACACCTTACTTTTTTTAGATGACGCAGAGAATCAGCCCACCGGTACACATATCAGTATAAACAATGAGAATATAATGATCGGAAGAGCTGAGCATTGTAAAATTAGATATGGTGAAAAATACGCTACAGTTAGTCGAGAACAGTGCTACCTAAGGTGTGACAAAGATAAAGTTATACTTCAGCACAGTCCACAGGCTTCAAACCCAACGCTGGTAAATGATGTTGAAATCACATTTGATCATGAGTTGAGAAATGGAGATGAGATCCAGTTGTCATATGGAGGTCCAAAATTGCGATTCAATAAAGTAGAATCAAAACTGGCATCGGCGGGGATAACGGGAAGACTAAATGTTGCTATAAGTCAGGCCACAAAACCTCTAAAGACATTAATCTATTCATTAGGCTTCATAACTCTACTTCTTATTGGTTTTGCTGGTTATACTGTGTACAATAATATGGAGATGAGCAATGAAGCAAAATTGATGGCGAGTAAAATAGAACTATTGACTGATGATAAGGAGCTTTTGACTGACCAATTAGAAAGTTTAATAGAGTCAGGGGATGCGTCAGTGGCTGAAATCAATAGGATGCGACAGAGAATTTACAATCAAAATAGCAGAATAAATAGACTTAATCAACAACTGAAAGAGAACCCGATAGTTAAAAAAGACGTTACAACTGTCGCAGAAGAAAAAGA
>SLDF01000397.1 GCA_007125435.1 Saprospiraceae bacterium | reverse complement strand
CGATTATTTGGCAAGCTGGCAGAGTTGTCAGATGGAGGGCTACCAATATACTTTTTTACCGGGAATCACGACATGTGGATTTTCGATTACTTTGAGAAGGAGCTAGGTATTGAAACCTATAGAAGTCCGATCACCCGTACGATTCAGGGCAAAAAGCTATATATCGGACATGGTGATGGACTAGGTCCCGGTGATAGGGGCTATAAGTTCATCAAAAAAGTTTTTGCTAATAAAGTATGCCAATGGCTATTTGAGCGGCTGCATCCAAACTTTGGAATAAGCCTGGCGAACTTTTGGTCAAAACAGAGCCGGTACGCAAATCCCTCTTTTGACCGTTTTCATAAAGATACAGAGTGGTTGGTCGACTATGCTAACGACTATCTGAAGCATACTGCTATTGATTTTTTTATTTTTGGACACAGGCATATACCTATTGATCACAAACTTGACAATGGTATCAGCAGATATATCAACACCGGAGAGTGGTTACACAGCCAGTCGTATGCAATTATGGAAGATGGACAAATTAAAGTGGTTTTTTATAAAAGGGAAGATGGCGAAGTATTTGGTTAGTTTTTTTACTATTTGGCTTCTTACTATGCCTTTTGCGGTAAATGGTCAAGTCAGGCTTCTGTTTACTCAGGAAGTCGATATCAAATATGCAATAACCGATAAGCTCCAGCAAATTTATATTGTAACCCCCGACGATGTCGTCATTAAATACGACGATAGAGGCAGAGAGATGGGGCGATACACCAATAACTATCTCGGCGAATTAGAAATGGTAGACCCCACTAATCCCATTAATGTTGTCTTGTACTACCCTGATCAGCAAACATTGGTCACACTTGATGTGACCATGAATGAGATAGCCAGGACCAATTTAGTCTCTTTTGGCTTCTTTAATATTGAAGCGCTGTGCAGTACAAATGATGGCAACTTATGGATTCTAGACGGTATGGAGTTTAAGCTCAAGAAAATTGATCGAAATGGCAGGATTCTCTACAGAAGCCAAAACCTTATGATTTTGATGGGAGAGCCATTCAAACCGATCAAGCTCCTGGAGCGCAATAATCAGGTGTTTGCATTGGATCCGACCAAGGGTATTTTTGTCTTTGACAATATGGGTAGCTTTGATAGACGATATGATATCAGGGATGTTGATTACTTTCAATTTTTTGGGGGTAATCTGTATTACTTTGACCGTGGTAGGCCAATGGAGCTTAGTATATCCCGGTTTTTAAACCGTGAGATTAAACTTCCAACTGAAATGCTAGATGATATTCTATACTTCAATATTCAACTTGAGCGCTGCTATATTTTTAGACAGATAGGTTTTGAAGTTTGGAGATATTAAGAAGCATACACGCCATAAAGAAAAAAGCCCGCAAATTTTGCGGGCTTTTTTGGTAACAAGTCTTTTAGTTATAAACTGACTGTTTTTTAAAGTGAACTGTCAATAAATAGTAGACCACTGCTCTGTACTTATTGCGATTAGACCTTCCGTACTGTTCAAAAACCTGATCTAAAGCCTCATCTAATTTTGGCGAGTCTTTAAGTCCTAGCTTCTTGATCAAAAAGTTGTTTTTAACGGTTGCAACTTCATTTGGGTCTGATGCAGCGATGACAGACGAGTCAGCATTGTAAATTGATGGTCCACATCCAATAGTCACTTTTCTTAGTAAGTCCATATCCGGCTTTACACCGCATTTTTCTTTCAAGTCCTCAGCGTACCTCTCAATTAATTCTTCTCTTTTACTCATAGTTTTTTACTTCAATTAGTTAATAAATAATCAGGCTGCACTTCTGTTCGGCATGAAGTTAATTGATTATGTTTAATAAAGCAACCCATTCAGAAAAAAAAGTTTAATTTTTATGCAACCGCATTGTTTTGGCGGCCTGCTATTCGGTTTTCTTTTAAATCGTCATTATATCTTTTTCCTTGACCTCATACAAGGCATCAATTTTTTCACTGTATGAATCTGTAAGCCCCTGGGTTTTATTTTCCCATCTCTTACCGGCGTCTTCCGGGAAACCGTCCTTTACAGCCTTTTTGATTTCTTCCATCATTTCCCTTCTGGCATTTCTCACAGAAACTTTAGCATCTTCCGCCAGTTGTTTTGCGTTTTTAGCCAAAGATCTTCTGCGCTCTTCCGTAAGTGGAGGAATACTGATTCTCACTACTTCTCCATCGTTCATAGGTGTAACGCCAAGATTGGCCTCAAAAATCGACTTTTCAATATCACTGAGGACACTTTTTTCCCAAGGCTGGATAACTAACGTTCTGGCATCAGAGGCAGTGACATTAGCCACCTGATTCATAGGCGTAGGTGCACCATAGTAGCTGACCATCAGAGAGGATACCATACTTGGGTTGGCTGTTCCTGTTCTTACTTTTTGTAATTCTGATTTCAAGTGGTCTATCGCAGCTTCCATCGATTCTTTCGTGGATTCATACATTATATCTAAATCTTCACTCATGCTTACAATGTTTTGTTTATTTTCGGCCCTTTGATTTATGAAGCCTTCATTTATTGTCCCCAAAATTATTAATAATAATACTATCTGGTAGTATTTTTTGTGTAAAATCCATAATGCACTAACCTGTATTGCAATAGCGCTTCTGCTGTTGACTATGTTTTTGCGGTTTTTATAGGGTGTATTTTATTTTATCGCTTTGGGCATCACCCTTCGGGTCGCTACGTTCCAGGGCTCCCTTAACGGTCGGCCTCAGCTTCGCTATTGCTACGCTGAGTCTGGCTCCTACGTCGCCACCCTTGCACATCGCTGATGCAATACCCGAAAAAACGACATTTTTAAATGCACCCCTATTAAATAAGGATAGTACTACATGTCCGAAAAAAAAAGCTCAACTATTCGCTCCTTGTTTGCCGTCAATGGCATCGACCTGTAGAGCCCCATATCCTCTAAGGCTTCGTCGAGGCAGGATATGACTATGTTCCGCCACCGCTTCAGATTTTTGATGTATCGCCGTATTAGCCTTATTTTTCCAAGTACGACTATTGTGTTTTGTAAAAGTAAAGGCTTCAAGAGTATTCTTTATAAATATTGCCTTAGGATGTAAACTGTTGAAATACATATGCACATTATATATATAAAATTTTTACCTTTGCAATACAGATGTTACAAGTAGAACCAATAGCCGATATGGTAGATGTAAAATTATTTTCAGGCACAGCCTCCAGATATTTGGCTGAGTCCATAGCAGAGTATTATAACCAACCATTGAGCAGTCTGACATTGCAGCGCTTTTCGGATGGAGAAATGCAACCCATTATCAACGAGTCCGTGAGGGGCGCGTATGTGTTTTTTATCCAATCTACCTTTGCACCAGCTGAGAATTTAATGGAATTATTGCTGATGATTGATTCGGCTAAAAGGGCATCGGCGGGATATATTACGGCCGTAATACCTTTCTTTGGTTATGCTCGACAAGATAGAAAAGATAAACCGAGGGTACCCATTTCTTCAAAGTTGATAGCAAACTTATTACAGGCGGCAGGTGCTAATCGAATTATGACTATGGATTTTCATGCAGATCAAATCCAGGGCTTTTTCGATATTCCTGTGGACCACCTCAAGTCGGAGGCCATATATATGCCTTATCTAGAGGATATTGATCTCTCAAATGTGACATTTGCATCACCCGATGTCGGTGGAGTAAAGAGGGCGCGTATATACGCCAAGTACTTTAAAGCAGACCTGGTCATATGTGACAAGTATAGAAAACGCGCTAATGAAGTTGCTGGTATCACCGTCATTGGTGATGTCAAGGATGCAGATGTCATAATGGTGGACGATATCGTCGATACGGCAGGTACACTTTGCAAGGCTTCTGATGCATTACTGGCGAAAGGAGCAAGGTCTGTGAGAGCAATATGTACACACCCTGTTTTGTCAGGTAAAGCTTATGAAAACATTGAAAATTCATCCATAACTGAACTCATCGTTACTGATACCTTACCTCTCAAAAAGGAATCTCCGAAAATTAAAGTACTGTCTACATCGAAGCTCTTTGCAAGAGCTATTCGAAATACACATGAGCATCGTTCAATAAGTGCTCTTTTTCTCGAAGAGTAAAGCTTGACTTCTAGACAATTGTATTTATTTCATCTTTTTGGAATGATTATTTTGAATTAACGCTATCTTATTTCTATCTTTGCGACCATTTTATAAAAATGACGTAAGTAATAGGCTGAGATTGTGTGCATTATGCAGTGTCGCCCTTTTAAAATACAATATAGAAAATAGTATCCAATGAAAACAGTGAGCATCAATGCTGAGAAAAGAGAGCAGGTAGGTAAAACAGCATCTAAGAAGATTCGTAAGCAAGGCATGGTTCCTTGTATTGTTTATGCCAATAATGAAGCAACTTCATTTGCAGCAAAACCTCTTGAACTAAGAGACATTATATTTACGCCTGACTTCAAACTTGCTGAAATTAACTTAGACGGTAAGTCTAAAACATGTATTCTTAAAGATGTTCAGTTTCATCCTGTGACTGATGAAGTTATTCATGTGGATTTTCTGGAGTTAACAGAAGGCGCTACCTTCAAAGTAGAAGTACCTGTTAGATTCAAGGGTACGTCTAAGGGGGTAAAAGCCGGTGGTAAATTACAACAGACAGTCCGTAAGTTGAAAATTAAAACGGATAAAGAACATCTCGTAGATTCAATAACCCTTGACATAACAAACCTAAAATTAGGTCAATCGATCAGGGTCAGGGACGTAGAGCCCATAGAAGGTGTTGAGATCGTAAATGCACCAGGTATACCGGTTGCTATCGTTGAAGTACCTAGAGCGCTGAAAAGTGCAGGTGCAAAAGGTGCTGGTGTAGAGGAAGAAGAAGAAGAGGAAACAGCAGAAGCAGAAGCATAAAGACTTGAATAACCTGGATAAGGTTAATTAAAAAAGGCGCACTATTCTAATGGTGCGCCTTTTGTATTTGTATATTAATTAGGGTTATAAAGTAGTGGATAAAATGAAGGTTGCTTTACTACAATTTGATATGATATGGGAGGATGTTGAGAGCAACCTTGCCAAAGTCGAAGCATTTGCACAAAGTTTGGACCCGGATACAGAATTGTTTATTCTGCCAGAGATGTTTACAACAGGATTTACAATGAACCCTCATAATCTTTTTGAAGAAGTTGGTGGGCCGACGCTTGAATGGATGCTGAGAACAGCAAAGCAATATCATGTGACGCTTGCCGGGTCAATCATCGTAAAAGAAGACGACCAATTTTATAATCGAATGTATTGGGTGCAGTCAGATGGTACCATTCATCATTATGATAAAATTCACTTATTTTCTTTGGCAAAGGAAACAGACCATTATGCACCAGGTATATCATCTACAAAAGTACTTTTTAGTGAATGGGTTGTAAACCTGCAGATTTGCTACGATCTACGTTTTCCGGCGAGACTTAGAGCGGATCTTCCATTTGACCTGGTCATTTATGTAGCATCATGGCCTCAAAAGAGGATCGATGCCTGGACTACCTTGCTCAAAGCCAGAGCCATAGAGAATCAATGCTATGTCATTGGTGTCAATAGAGTAGGAGTAGACAATAATGGCATTGCATACAACGGACAATCCGCTGTATATGGTCCTTTGGGTGAAACCATTATAAACTGTCAAGAACCAGAAGGCGTCTTTTACGCCGACTTGTCTTTAGATGATCTTAAAAACATCAGAAGAAGTCTACCATTTCTCGATGATAGAGATAGTATAACAATTGGTTAACACAAAATAATATTTTTTCGCTTATAATTATAGTGTTTGGCATTAATTTTGCAGATCATATTACTAAATAAATTAATGCTTAACCTATTGAGCATAAAATATATGTTATGAAAACTTTAATATGTAGCTTGTTTTTATCATTATCTCTAATGGGGGAGGTGGAAGCGTACATTGTGCCATCTGATTCCGTAAACCTTGCTAATATAGAAACTAACTATGCTGTCAGAGATAAGATAATTGAACTATCTTCGAACTATATAGGCATACGGTATCGGTATGGCGG
>SLDF01000057.1 GCA_007125435.1 Saprospiraceae bacterium | reverse complement strand
TCCGAAATTAAATCCGTCTCCAATATTTGGCAATGACATCAGGTAGATGAAATCTACATCGGACGTTGTCGGTGTAAGGTTAAAATCCGTAAAACCCATCTGTATAGTACTCCCCGGACCATCTCCGGACTGCATATTGACATTGAGTCCAAAAGGAAGATCTATTTTACCGCTTGTCATCACAGATGCAATCATTCTGCCTTCGTCCAGGAAGTTGGATAAGAGCTGTAAGCTGGTTGCATTAGAGCCACCTGCTAAATAACTGGTCACTTGACTCAATAAGTCCGGATTGCTCTTCTTACCATTGACGGCACCCTGGAGGGCTTGTCCATCTGCATTTAGACCGACATCTACAAATGATACATCCAATCTAACATCATTTAGAAAATCAATCGTGACGATACCATTGCCACTGATCAACTGGCCACTTTGCTGAACGGGGCCGTCCACTTCAATAGTAAAGTTTCCCATTGTAAAAGACTCGACTGATGTGGGTGAAGGGTGAGGACTAGTATTTTCCGGTAGTTCAGGAGAGCAACGATGAGCACATTCCGAATTAGCTCCGGCATTGGTGCCTACAATCGCTGTCTGACCCCAGGTGAAGTAGTGGATATTGGAGTAGCCATCATTATTCAGTGTTTCTTCCTCTGGATCATTGCCCTTTATCCTTATAGCGTAGGTGCTACCAGTAGTAAATAAATCCGAAATATCCTCCAGGTCAATGACCAACTCTTCTCCTGTTGTTTCATCTTGTCTATATAGGAAAGTTGTGGTATTTCTAAACACAGAGTCCATGATGCCAATTTGCTCTACGCTATCTAAGGGAAGTACGAGTACATCATACAAGAGCCTACTTTTAAGATCTTCATCACTAAAGTTGGAAGACCAGCTGACCTGAAAGGGCTCATTTGTCGCCATTGAACTTTCATTGACGGGCTGATTGAGTACAATCATGCCTTCAGAAATATACAAGTCAATATTGTCAACTTCAAAATGGAAGCGGTTGCCATCGGTCTCAATCCTGGATGAAATGATGATACCTGCTTCTATTATAGACTCAGGGGTTAGCTGTGCTTCTAATATTAAAGAGAGCGTTGGTCTGCCTTCATTGGCTTGTAGTGAAGACTTTCTAAATCGGATGGGAAGACCATTCATTTCATCACCATCTCTCCAGACGCCACCGCTCGAGGAAACCCAGTCATCCTCTGTCTCATCGGCTATGGTTCTGAATACATTTTCGCCGCTTTCTATCATTCGAGCCATCATATAGTCAAAGGCATCCTGCAAGGTAGTATAGTCGAGCTCTGTACAGTCCGCCTCTTCGTTGTCATTGGCACCAAAATATGAGCCTCTGCCATCACTGACCTCATCGCGTATGATGAAGCCATCTACTGTATTGTAGTGCAGTTGATAGTCCGCAAGCCGAATATGTGCATTGCCGGAAATGGCCTGGCCAATGCTACCGGTATTGATATCTAAATCCCCCTTTAAGAAGACTTCAACTTGCTCTTCCTCTTCTTCTTTTGAAAACCTGGCGGCTAAATAGGAGTTTTGACAGACGGTTGCATGGGCTATAGCTAGCGGGATCTGGAGGTCTTCAGAAGGTTCGACTCTTGCATTGAAGGTATAGTGAGATTCTTCTCCCTCATTGGATTCGTCTATTAAAGCATTGAAGCCCAGATAGGCATCTTCTTGAAATACAGGCGCACCAAACTTTCCAACTAACTTTCCATGTTGTAAGGTGTTCTGAAGAATTTTTAGTTCAAAGGTGTCTATTCCTAAGCCCCAACCTTTAAAGACACCCCTTTCAAAAGGCAACATGTGGTAAGCCTCCACATCCATTGTGAGTGCAGGGTCGATCAATACGTGATGGATAGTTGCTTTTGATCTTTCTTCACCTGCGGTATAGTTTTTTGGTGGCATGATCTCTAGTGTCCTGAGATAGAATCCCTGCCACAAATTGTCTTCTACAAAATCCTTTTCATATCCCTCTGGAAAAACAATGCCTGATGGATTACGTGTTTCACTGAGGTCAATAGATCCTTCCTTCAGCTTCAGACTATATCCGGGTAGCTTTGCCAATTGAAAATCATCCATGATGAAGTCCAAAATAAAATCGGTTTTCGGTAAAATGTCACCCATCAAGTTGGTTTCACTGAAGTCTCGCTCGTAGATAGATGAAAAGTAAGCGCGCACCTTCTCACCTTCTACAACCTCACCATTGACTTCTTTTTTCAATAGGGCCTCGGGGAAATTAGCTGTACCGGAAATACAAACAGCTTTCACGCCTTCACAAGCCATCTCTACATAGCATGGGCTTTGATTGTTCTTGATGTCATAGCTGGCATCAGGTATAATGTTGCCACCTTTAAAGGTTAATGTCAAGTCGCCATCAAGCGGTAGGTTGGCATCTTCAAGGAGGTGAATTTTAAACTGATTACCAAATCCATCCGGGGCTACACAGACGTCTGATGCACCCAGGCCCATTCTAAAGTTTGGCCCCAGCTGCGTCAAGTCAAGTATATTGACAATATCCATTTGTCCACCATTGACGTTTGCTTCAAATTTTGTGATAGCCAATGTGAATGCCTGCTCTCCTACTTCCTGGCCTAGACCGAAAGGTAGGGATACTTCTTTGCCATTGGCAATATTCGAAATGGTATTGATGTCATTGCAAATCTCACTTAACGTGCCCAATAGGTTATTGTCCAATGGTACATAACTACTTAATGCTGCGCCCAATTCATCTACGATGTTGGCTGCCGTAACTTTGGTTATGCCGGTTATTTGCCCGGATAGGGCTTCGAACTGGTTGTTCATTGTCACTCCTGAAAACTGAACCGCCAACTTGACATCATTTAAGAAGTTTAAAGTCACATACCCTGTTCCACTAAGTGTGGTTCCTGTTACAAAGCCATCAGATTGCACCCTTTCAACATTAAAGTGGCCCATTTTGAATGAGTTGACGCCGCTGTAGTCAGAAATAGGGACTGTATTAGAGGGTAGATTGACTTCACATCTCTGAAAGCAATCTAAATCAGGTGTGTCTTCGATATATCCATCGCCGGTAAATGGATTATAGCCAAACCAAAAGGTGTTGATGTTACTTAAATTTTGATTGTCAAACCAACCACTTCCCTCCATGTCCATTACCTCTACCTGGGCAGCATATAGGTTGCCGGGGATAAATTCTGGTAATCCAAAATCGACATCATAGATATATGAAAAGTCCATCAAAGGCTCAGTAATGTAAAATGGGGCTGCACCACTCTGTATATACTCGAATATGGACTCCTGACCAACCATCAATGGATCTAACTCGTAGAGCTTTAGCACATATTCATAATCTCTTGTCGGCATATGACTGCTGATATTGGACCATTGAAAAGGGATAGGAATATCTGTCTGATCCCAGACAGTCTCATCCAAAGGGTAATTGAGTTGAATATTTGCATGGCTTACAGTGAAGATATCGCTACACATCTTAGGGCTCAAAAACACCTCTCTCATTGGGTCATATAGCATGACCTCAAAACACAACTGATAGTCGCCCTCCGGTAATTCACCATCTAGATCAAGGGGTATATTGGGCGATCGATCCAGATCGTTAATACTGGCTGATCCATAGAGTTCTTCCAGGTCTTCAGAACTGATGACATCAACTTGAAAGGGACTTATGGTCTTAAAGGTTGGCGGAAAAAAACTTTCTGATATTCGAATGAACGTGCCTGTATTGGCATTGACGCCTTCAACAGATGCTCTGAGGTAGTAATCAAACTCTGTATCAGAGTTGTTGACTATAGTGACGATATAATTGGCACTATTTGATATCCATATGTTGTACTTCGAGGGGTAAGGGGGAAATATATTAACCGTGACACCCAAAGGTATCTGACCATTAACATGATGTGTATTTACAAAATACGATAAGGCTAAGAGGAATAGCACTATTAATTTTACACTATTGTGTTTAATTGATTTTATCATCTTCTTCCGGATTGAAATTGATAAATGTATCTGATATCAGCTCTAAATTCTGAGAAGTCATTTCTGATATTCGATTGTCTGCTGATATGGTTGAGATGAACACCCACTGTGCTGGCATTGTTGATTTGATAATCTCCGCCTACAGAGTTCCTGAATGTATAGCCCTCGCGCTTGCCAAAACTGTCATTAAGAAAAAAGTTGGTCACTACAGTAAGCCCTAGGGCATTGTCCCAAAAACCTTTTCTGGCAGACAATCGGATGCCATAGTTCTCGAGTGAGCTATTCGCCCTTTGGTAGGATCTGTACGATAGCCCCCCCATTAACCTAAGGTTGCGATCCATGTCGTTCATACTAAAGTCTATGCCACCATTATAGCTATCATATGCACCTTGCTCCACTTCATTATTATCGATGGTATAAAAGGTAGTCTGACCGCCGCGACCAACGATTGCGTATTGTATGTTATCTCTTTTGAAAGTGTATCGAAGGGCGCCTGTAGCTATGTTATTGCTGATGGCGTAGGTATAGATATCGTCAATGAGTACCAATTGCGCTTGAAAGTCCTGAGTGAAATTAAAGTAATTGATATTGGCACTCCAGTTTTTGTTGAATCTGATATTGGCTGCAAGGTTGGCAATGATGTGACTGGCGGTAGATAGTTTACTGCCTGATAAGTTATTAGACTGTAGACCTATGCTTCCTGTCAGGTTTACCTTTCTTTGGAACAGGCTGAGACTACCACCAACAGTATAGTTCACCAAATCGGAATTAATAAATGCGACAGATAGAGGCTGATAATAAGGCTGTATATACTGCGCCGTTGCGTTTAAAGAAAATATCTTGGCGGTGTAATTCAGCCCCACATCTCCTGCATAGGTAAGGGAGCTGCTGAGATTGCCCTCTATCAGGCTTGATGTTAAACGGTTTTCTCCAAAGACAAAATTTTCTCCAAAGCTATCCAGATTTTCTGTCAAGAATGACAAACCAAAGTTACTGTTTAAGCTCAAGCTTCGGTTGAACCTAATTCTAAGTGTCGAACCGACTATAGTGTTGCTTTGACGGGTGATCCGTTCATTGGCAGGTCGGCCATTAAGGCTATCGAGATTGTCCCATGTTCTGACAGCATATATGTCAAAGAAGGTAGAAGCTGTGCCGGTACCGATGCCTAATGCTGCTGTTCGACGTGCATATGTGGGCATGAAGGTTGTCCCCAACAAAAGTGTATCTGTATAGGCCCTTAAATCTTCTATTTTACCATAGAGTAGCTTTAATCTAAACTTACCCGGCGTCAGTTCTGCACCTATACCTCTGACAGTTCGACCCGATAGCGTGTATCGGTTAAAGTTCATAAAGACATCACCGATGTGCAGTCTGACCCATTTGTACTGAGGGTTGATCCGTATACGGGAAAAGGAACTGCCGTAATTGAAGCTGTGGTCTCGTAGCGTAGCGTAGATGGGTAAGTCCACCCCATATATTCTGACGTTGAGCCGTGCAGTCAAGCCATATCTGAGTGGGCTTGTCCTGTAGTCGATACCTGATGCACTGTAGGCACCTACATTGCCGCCTATTGCTCCTGATACTTCGATAGGCTTAGCCTTGACTATTCGCTCAAGGTCTTGAGCACTCATTTGAAACGAAAGTGTCAATACGCAGGTGATTATTATAGTTACTACTCTTGTCATAGGTTTGGTATCGATTAATTGACACAGATAGCTGTTGCCTTCATAGACGGGGAAGCCTTCAAGGTTTGGAATGATTTGATACTACCACTTCCCGCCCTAAATTCGAATTCGACTATCATCATATCGTGTCCATCCGGTTGATCTTCTATCCATATAAAGGCTTTGTCTGTCGTGCTCCATTCTGTGCCGCCACTATTGGGTATAAGGAAACCTGTCGGATTGACACATGGTCTGTTGGCAAGCTCAAACTCAATAATATCCGGAGTTGCAAGGCGCTGAACCAGACTGTTACAATGCTGAAAAGCTTCCTCTTTGCCAAAGAAGGTAACTGTATTATTCACAAGGTTGATACTGTCGACACCCAGCCCAAAACTATTGCTCTCAAACGG
>SLDF01000168.1 GCA_007125435.1 Saprospiraceae bacterium | reverse complement strand
TAAAATTATCAAGCAGTGCAGCGGTCTAGACTTTGAAGATGGCATCAAGGGTAGCCAAACTCCGTAAGTATTTTTTTTCGAAGAGATTGCTCAAAAGAGCAAGACTTGGGATCATTAAGATGGCTGTTTTCAGACTCTTAAAAGCGACCTGACAACGACAGGAGGATGGTGATGCTCCAATGGACAAAATGATATAAACCGGATCTAATCCAACATGTATGCATAAAACACTTAAAATAACAGCTGTAAGCTATCTTAATACCAAGCCATTTTTATATGGGTTATTGAATAGTCCATTGATAGACTTCTTAGATATTGAACTCGCTATTCCTTCAGAAAGTGCCAGAAAAATACTAGATGGGTCAGTTGATATAGGTCTGGTCCCTGTCGCCATATTACCTGACCTTGATCAATATCACATCGTTTCTGATTACTGTATAGGCGCTATAGACCAAGTCGGCACTGTTAATATATTCAGCGAGGTGCCCATGGATGAAATTGAATGTATCTATCTGGACTATCACTCCCGGACATCGGTCATATTAGTGCAAGTCCTAATGGCTCAATATTTTAAAAAAGAAGTCAAATTTCTTCATGCCACTCCTGGCTATACCCGGCAAATATCTGGTCGAACTGCCGGCCTTGTCATAGGTGATAGAGCGATAGACTTGTATGACAGATTTGATTACTCTTATGACTTAGCTTCGGCATGGCACCAGCATACCGGAAAACCTTTTGTGTTTGCTGTTTGGATATCACGGGAGCCACTCGATGAGTTGGTATCAGGCATCTTTAATGAGGCATTGAAACAGGGATTGAGCAAGATCAACCACTTACTGAAAATACTCCCAACCTTCGAAAACGGGTTTGACTTGCACCATTATTTTACACGCCAGATTAGTTACAATTTTGATATTGAAAAACAAAATGCTCTTAAATTGTTTTTATCTATCTACAATGAAAAGTTTAAAAAGAATAATAAGTAAGCGTACATATAAATCATGAATATAAAGTCCATAAAAACCTTAGGTGAATTAAAGAAAAGTGGTTATATATCGAAACCAATCAAGTATGAATTAAGAGACAATCTAATAGAAGCTCTGAAAAAAAAGAAGAACTTATTTGAGGGTGTTTATGGGTTTGATACGACAGTCATACCTGATATTCAAAGAGCTATCTTATCCAGACATAATATTTTATTGCTTGGATTGAGAGGTCAGGCGAAGACACGTATTGCCAGACTTCTGGTAAATCTTCTAGATGAATATATTCCCGTAATTAAGGATACAGACCTTAATGAAGATCCTTTTAACCCAATCAGTAAGTCAGCCATGAGGCTCCTGGATGAATTGGGTGATGAGACCCCAATATCATGGATGCATAGATCAGAAAGGTACGTAGAAAAGTTAGCGACGCCTGATGTAAGTGTTGCAGACCTCATAGGTGATATTGACCCGATAAAGGCTGCCACACAAAAGCTTAGTTACTCTGATGACCGTGTAATACACTACGGGATAGTACCGAGATCTAATCGTTGCCTTTTTGTGATTAATGAATTACCTGACTTACAGGCAAGAATTCAAGTGTCGCTTTTCAATATTCTTCAAGAAGGTGATATACAGATCAGAGGGTTTAAGCTTAGATTGCCACTCGATATTCAGTTTCTATTTACAGCAAATCCTGAAGACTATACCAATAGAGGTAGCATCATCACGCCGTTAAAGGATAGAATTGAAAGTCAAATATTGACTCATTATCCTGAAAGCCTTGATGTCGCCAGACAAATTACATTGCAGGAGGCCAAAATACTACCCGAGCAAGCACAATCTGTAGATGTACCTGAGATATTTCAAGATCTTCTGGAGCGACTTGTATTCATAGCCAGAGAATCAGAGTTTGTAGATGAGAAAAGCGGTGTGTCTTCCAGATTGTCAATAACAGCATATGAAAACCTAGTCAGCGCAGCAGAGAGACGCATGCTCATTAATGGCGAGAGCAAGACTAAAGTAAGATTAGTTGACTTTTGGGGGATCATACCTTCGATCACCGGTAAGATTGAGCTGGTCTATGAAGGCGAGCAAGAAGGTCCATATGATGTCGCACTCAATCTCCTTGGGAAAGCCATAAAGGAAGAGTTTTTGGAGCATTTTTCAAACCCGGACAAGCTCAAGAAAAGCAATAAGGTAGACCCTTATGAATCCATTAAAAAATGGTTTTCACAAGGTAATTCTATTGACTTGCTCAATGATGCATCTGACAAAGAATTTGAACTTACACTCGATAAAGTTGATGGTCTGAAAGAGCTGGTATGGAATAAGTCTGAGCTCGACACTGAAGATGTGTACGCCTATGCTGAATTGATCCTTCACGGCCTGGCTGAATACAATGTAGTCAACAAAGAGATACTAGAAAATCAATTGTCTTTTAGAGATTTATTAAGCGATATGTTGAATAATCTTGGCGAAGATGATGAAGATGATATGTGATGTTTCACTAAAGACAATACATTGATTATATTACAGTGAGTATCGACAAGGCTAACAAACTACTTTCTTTTAGAGAATGATAATCGCACGTAGGAACTGCGCTTTGCATCAGCGATGTGGAGTGGTGACGTAGCGCATGCGAAGTCAGACTCGATGGAGCCTCAGCGCAATCGAGGCCGAACGAATAGTGAGCCACGTAACGTAGCGACCCTATGACGCAAGGAATAGGGTGATGCCCAAAGTAAAAAAAGACACGTCTCTGAAAAACCGGTAAAACCTCTAAACATGGAGATATGATGCATATCTAGATAGATGCCATTCAAAACATGAGTGTCTAAATTTTAAATGTTTTGTACCTTGAAATCAGAAAGCTCATTATATTGGTGGCATACAATCATAATTAAAAATTTAATGTCTATGTTTTTAGAAATAAATGCCAATAACCCCGATCAAAGACAAATAGATACCATAGTCAATACTTTGCGCAATGGTGGCGTTATCATTTACCCTACAGATTCTGTGTATGGTATCGCCTGCGATATGAAAAGTAAAGCAGGGGTAGAAAAACTTTGTAAAGTCAGAGGGGTAGACCCGGGAAAGGCTATGCCCAGTTTTATCTGCCACGATATCAGTCAGGTATCTGAATATACCAAGCAATTTGACAATACGATATTCCGTATGATGAAGCGCAATTTGCCGGGACCATTTACCTTTATTTTGGAAGCTAATAATGCTGTACCAAGAATAGCTTCCGGTAAACGAAATACAATCGGCGTTAGAATTCCTGATCTTAATATTGTACAATCCATAGTGAGTACACTGGGCAACCCGATATTATCACTGTCACTTAAGACGACTGATGATGTTGTGGAATATTACAATAATGCATTTGATATCTACGAGGAGTTTCAGCACCAGGTGGACATTGTTATAGATGGAGGTCTGGGCCAGCTTGAAGGCTCTACCATTGTAGACTGTACAGGTAGTGAGATTGAAATTGTCAGAGAGGGATTGCAGCCATTGCGCTAATGCGGTTTCAACTCATTTTAACGATGACACGAAAAGAAAAAAGCTCTCCCGTCAATGCGACGAGAGAGCTTTTTGATATTTTAAAGTATCATTTTTATAATAACTGTTTAGTTATTCGCCTTGATTATCGATGCCCGATAAGCCTAATGATGCATTATGGATACCAAGTGCCGGAGATAATCTTATAGCATCAGCCTGAACCACTTTATTGTCTTTAGCTACTTTCTTAATCTCTATATAGGGCTGTAGCTTATCATTGTACAGGTAAAGACTTGTAATTTTCTTCCATGTACCACCAGCGATCGTTTGATTACTCTGTATGTAATAGTATTCTTCACCGTTAAAAATAGTGATTTGTACTTTAGGATCATTCAAGATATGGTTTGGCTTGGGCTCGAATGCACTATACACAATAGGATTGTGCCAATTGTAAATATCAAAAATACCGGAATAAGGAATATTGAGTGGTATCCTCACATAGTCTCCGGTTTGACTTGTTGTCATGGTGCTGCCTTCATAAAAATGCATGGGCGTATTAGGTAGCATACCGTCCAATTCATTCCACCTTCCATTAAACTGCAATGCTTTATTGTTTTTATTAACATCAATGATGATGTCACCAGTACTGTTGACCGTATAAGGCTGCAATAGATCATACATAGCCATACATAGTGCCTGTGCGTGCATGCTAATCATGCTGTCATTCCATATCTTTCTTTGACCTTCTTTGTCTTTTGGTGTCTCATTCCAGCCTGTTTCTAATGTCGTCGAGAAAAATATATTCGGATGTGAAAGCGTATTTCTATAGAATAAGGCATTTTCGCTATCAACCCAGTAGTCAGCACTACGTTCATAATCGTACTGTTCGTCTGGTCCGTATGAAAATGCATATCTCTTTTTGCCCGCTGCCGATGTCTGAGCACCCGGTGTTTCATCTGTAAGTGCTACCGGACTAAAGCCCATTACCTTTTCGTACCTGTTCCAAAACATTCTGGCATAAGAGTCAGGATTTTGAAAAGATCTGGTTGACTGGGGTAGATATTTGTCTATGAAGTGAAGTGCACTAGTATCATTAACAGCCTTATCCGGCCATGGACTATGTGAGTCGATGAAGAATCGTAATGGATTTTTCATAGAGGTAGCATATATCTTGTCTTGCAAGGCTTTGACCTGTGGATTACTGATATTATTATAAGCATTAGGTCCACCTTGGGTGTTTCTAACCGGTTTGTTTGAATTCAATTCTACATTCCAGTCCCAGTTAAAGTCTTGAATAGGGCAGGCATTAGTACCTCGTCCTACCTTTCTTTTACCGCTTAGACCCATGTCAGAAGCATCAACATCTACGATAGGGCATACATAGAATATAGTATTATTGCGCAGAGCTATGGCTACAGGGTCATCTGATATTAGATATTGGATCATCTCCATCACTGTATGGATGCCCGGCAATTCATAAGCATGCTGACCAGAGATCAGCCATACCAGCTGCTTGTGTTCATCATCATTAGCGTGATTTGATATTTTAAAGTAAGGGACATCTCTTCCGCCCAGACTTTTTCTTTCGAGCATTTCCGTTTTGACATACTTATTATCAAGTGTGTCTATAAAAGTCATCAAATCGCCGTAAGAAAAAGGCTTGCCAGAAGCGAAATGGCATCTTTTCGCATGTTTTGGCACATTAACAATATAAAGCCCTGTGTCTACCTGAGGTGTATACTGCCAGTCGCCATCATCAAATTTATAAGCTGCTCTTGCCGGTAGCTTAAACAACTCTTCATATTGCACCCTTATTTCTAGATCACCTTCTTGTATCCTTTCCAGACAAACATGAAAGTAGGTTTGATGCATATTCTCACCAAAAGGCGGCGCAAAAAATATCGAATTAGGACCATTGTGATTAGCAATAAATGAACCACCTTGACCACTTTTTGGTAGATTGGGATTAATCGTTACCTGTGCAGTTGTCAGCAAGCTGCTACTTAATAATATGGCTACCAGAGCGTTAAGCCAAATGCATTGTGTAATTTTCTTCATTTGAAACATATCTTTTATTTACAGTAAAGTATATATGCAAAAATTATGCCATATGTATGTACGTATTCATTGCGGACGGGTGATAAGCTTAATTCAACTTTTCATTATAGCTGCAGGCGACGCTGAGCCGAGGCTGCTCAGGTGTATCATATTTGATTAAACAGGGTCACTTATTATTTCTGGGGAGTAGGTTTAAAATAATACAGTTTAGAAAATAGACTTACAAACAGTATAAATCTATACGAGCTGAGTTTGCTTAGGACTTTTGGCTGTTCTTCTCTTTGTCATACTTTTTTTGCTTGTCCAAAAAAAGTATCAAGAGTGCATTAATCATATGTAGAGATGAGCGAAAGTGCTTGCTTGGGTGATATGACAAAGCTCTTTTTATGATGAGTGTAGCCAAGCTACATGATTCTAAAAAAGCTGCGGTCATATCATCCAATGAAGTGCTTGCAGCCATTGATACATGTGATTAATACACTCTCCAAAAAGGACACCCTCACAAAGGTGCTTTTGCTTGCTCACGTAT
>SLDF01000326.1 GCA_007125435.1 Saprospiraceae bacterium | reverse complement strand
ATGGTTGCCTTCATATTTAAGTATGGCCCATCACTGAGAAAGAAGTCTTCTTATTTTTCTCCGGGTACTACCGTGGCGGCAGTTGGTATAATTATAGCCTCTGTGGGATTTTCTTTCTTTGTGAACAATTTTGGTACATATAACAGGATTTATGGCTCTATTGGCGCCATCATTGTGTTGATGGTATGGATACAAATCATATCTTTTATTTTATTGGCTGGTTTTGAACTGAATGCCAGTATTGCCGTCCAAAGAAATTTTAGGAAAGAAAAATCCAATAAGCCAGTTTGGTAAGAATAGAGTTTTTTCGCTTTTCTGAAGACAGTATTTATCAGTTTCTTAGACAAAAGGGCAATGAGATTTTCGATATAGATGGTAGCTTGGTGTATCAGCTCTCTGGAAAGCCGGTAATTAGGGTGCTTTGTAAAACCACGGTCTCATGACGCCTATTATTAAAGCTATTCACTAACTTTACGTTTTTGAGATCAGCCGGTATCACATCATATCTATTAGGTTAAATTACCAGAAAAGATTATAAAAGGATTATCGGCAATCAATATTACAATATGGAAGATTTTGATTTGAAAATATTTGACTCGATAACAGGAGAAGAATGGCGCCAGTATGTCAATAAGGAATTGCGAGGGGCGACATGGGAAGATTTGGTTTGGCACATTCACGACAAGGTAAAACTAGAGCCGGGCTATCACGCTGATGATGATTATAAAACCCATTTTTTACCGAATACCTTGAATGGAGAATGGCTAATAGGTGAAAGTTTTGATACCAAAGGTATGGATCCAACTGATGTCAACCGTGAAATCCTGACGGCACTTCAATACGGTCTGGAATCACCAAAGATCAAATTAGATAAAGAGGACGAAAAGAGCAAGGTGAAGACAGTAATTAGTGGTGTATTTACTGACTATGTCGAATTGCATTGGGACCTTAATTCTCCTAAGCTACTGATAGACATCATAAAGTACACCAGAAAGTTGTCTACCGGAGAGCAGATGGTAAAAGGAGCTTATCTTTTTCCCATTGTAGCTGATAGAGACTTGCCTGAGCTACTCTTTGAGGTGAATGGCGTCATTTCTGAAGGCCAAATGGGACCGCACAGGGTTATTCATATTGCTCCGGAAGTAGAGAAAAGAGATGATGACATCATTTATGGCGCTAACGTCCTTGCAGCTGCAAATGCGGCTATAGAATTCTTATTAGAGAGTCGTCATCCGGTAGACAGGATAGTGCGAACCCTTCATGTCACTGTTCGCTGCGGACACAATTTATTATTTGAAATTGCAGCATTACGAGCTCTGAGATGCTGCCTGAATAATCTAGTCCGCGAGTATGACTCTTCATATACCGGAAGTGTCTTTATCGACGCATACACGGATTCTTCTATTTATACCGATGATGCCAATTACAATAGGATTTCAGGGTCTTTGATTTCATGGGCGATGGCTCTAGGTGGAGCGGATAGGATTACCACAATTCCTGGTAGTCTGGGAGAGTCTTCTTTTGACAGAAGAACCGCTCGAAATGTTCATCATTTGATGCGAATGGAAAGCTTTCTGGGACAGGTGATAGACCCTCTGTCAGGGAGCTATTATATAGAGTCAGCAACAACGCAGATAGCAGAAGCAATGTGGTCTACTTTCAAAAAAATCAATAAGGACAGCCCATATTTTGAAGGAAAACCTCTCAACGGTTGATCCTATGGCAAAGCAATATGACATAGATGACCTGTACAAAGGTATAATATCAGGGGACAGAGCCAGGCTGAGCAGGGCGATTACTTTGGTCGAAAGCAAAAAGAAGGAGCACCAAATATTGGCTTCTGCTTTGCTAAAGAGGTGCATGCCCCATACCGGTAAATCCAGAAGAGTGGGCATCAGTGGATCGCCCGGTGTCGGTAAGTCGACATTTATCGAACACCTCGGTAAGATGATAGTGGAGAACGATCAACAGTTAGCCATATTGGCCATAGATCCCAGTAGCCAGGTGACAAAAGGCAGTATCCTTGGAGATAAGACAAGGATGCAAGAGCTCAGCCGACACGCCAATGTATTCATACGCCCATCACCTGCAGGAGAGACACTTGGAGGTATCGCCCGCCGCACAAGGGAAAGTATGCTCTTATGCGAAGCTGCCGGATTTGACTATACCATCATAGAGACAGTAGGAGTGGGGCAAAGTGAAATCACTGTAAGGCATTTGGTTGACTTTTTTATTTTGCTTTTACTACCTGGTGCGGGTGACGACCTACAAGGCATCAAGAAAGGGATTGTAGAAATAGCAGACCTCATCCTAATAAATAAAGCAGATGGGGATCAAATAGATGTGGCTCATAAGACAGTTGGCTTCTATAGCTCTGCTGTTCACTTACTGAGGGCGCGTGAAGATCAATGGACGGTTCCTGTCAAAAAATGCTCAGGGCTCACCGGTGACGGTCTGGATAAAGTGATTGCTACTTTAGACCACTACTTTATGGATTTTAGTACCGCCATAGGCAAGCGTAGACAACATCAGAGTCAGTATTGGTTTGAGTCGGGCTTGTCTGATGCATTGAAAGACCATTTCTTCTCAATTGACGGTGTTGCTCAAAAGTATAAGAGACTACTAAATGAAGTCGCACAGGGGCGTACCAATGCTTTCGATGCTGTCGATGAACTCATGCAGTCGCTACTGGATAAAAACAGCTAGTGGATAATCAAGATGAGTTAACCATCTGTATGACCAGGTCACTCTTCAAGAATAATTTCAATGCTCTCTTTATAATTGTATAAAATACTGCTATTTTTGCACGCTGATAAAAGATCGGTTGTTATAGATGTCTAAATTAACCGATCATAATACTTCGATAACCATAAAAGAAATAACAAATGCGATTGATTATAATTGTTGGGCTTATCTCAGTTTTAGCAGTAGCCTGTAATACAGACAAAACTTACGAAAGACTTCCTGTTCCTGAGACAACTAGTCTTGATATATCTGAAAAGATTGACCTAAAGGACTATCTTGATCTTACAGAACAACAAAAGAAAAAGTGGGAAGAAATCGAATTAAAAAGTGCAGAGAGGCATCTAGAAAATATGGACCTTAAAGATTCGACAAGAGCTGAAGTTTTTGAACAAATCAATATTGAATATGATAACAAGATTTACGCTATACTTGATAAGGAGCAAAAGGAACGATTTTTAGACTACAAGGCTTACCAGAGAATTCGTAGACAAAGTAAGTCCATCAAAAGAACCCAGAGTCAATAATTCCTGACTTGATCATCCATTAATACTATTTAATTACCTGCATTACACTGATAACAATCGTCACATTTAAAACATGCGGTCTTACCGCTTAATCGTTAATGATGGCAAGAGTACTGCTGGTTTGTATAGTTTTATTTGATATTTCTTTTTCTCTGATAGCACAATCAGATGATCTGAGCACAGATCTCTTATCTCCGGTCAATAGACAAATGTACCTTTCCGGTACATTTGGTGAACTTAGGAGGAATCACTTTCATGCAGGTATCGATGTGAAGTCTCAGTATGGTCGATCCGGTGATTCATTATTCAGTATTGCTGATGGATATGTCTCTCGTATCATGATCCACCCTTCAGGGTATGGTAATGCTTTGATGATTGACCATCCTGAATTGGACCTCACATCAGTGTATGCACACATGCAACGGTTTGATAGAGACATCCAAAGTTTGATTCAACAGCTTCAGCTTCAGGAGCAGTCTTATATTATTGACTTTCATTTGTCTCCGGATGTTTTTCCTGTATATAAAGGTCAGGCGATCGGTCAGATGGGGAACACAGGTTATTCTCTTGGTCCACATCTGCATTTTGAGATCAAACGAACCTCTACCAACTGGGTATTGAACCCTCTTCTGTTTGGATATACCTATACTGATTCAGTACCACCTGAAATGCATTATATAAGGATGTACGGTCTGGATCATGAAAGGAGGGAAGTATGGACAAATAAATATAATATCAAACGATATAAAGGAAGTCACCAATTGTATAGAGATACAATAGAAGTGCCTGCCGATAGAGCAGCTGTCTCATTACATACTATAGATAAGTCAGATGGCCTTCACCATAGAAACGGTATATACCGTCTGGAAATGTATGTAGACGACTATCTGGTATACAGCTATCAGATGGACTCTTTTCCAAGAGAACAGACCAGAGCCCTCAATGCTCACCTGGACTATAAGCACCTGCGCAAATATGGTCAATGGGTGCATCGACTGCATCGTCTACCCGGAAACCCTATGCCTTTGTATCCTTTTATTAAGAACGATGGCCTGATATTATTAACCGACGATATTGCACAGAAGGTCAGAATATTGGCCTATGATTTTAATCAAAATGAGTCATCACTGGAGTTCTATGTCAAAAGAAGTGACGATACCGCCAGATATACTTACCCCAAAGGAGATTTTTATACATTGAAATACGATGAAGACAACCATATAAAAGATGACAGTGCTTCCATATCCATCCTCTTCCCTCGAGGTAGTTTGTATAGCAATACGGATTTTTCATATCAAGTTAATGACAGCCATAAGCATGGTGATTGGTCCTCGCTTGTGATGTTGAATGATCACTATCTTCCCATTCACCAACCTATTGAGTTGACATTTGAAGACTTATCTATGGAAGAAGAACTGAGAGGAAACGCTTTTATCGCGGAGGTGACAAAAGACAGGATAAAGGCCCATGTCGGAGAGTGGAAGGGCAATGACTATGTTGGTAAGGTGTCGGCATTAGCCGATTACTGCATCATGATAGATACTGTACCGCCTGCGATAAAGGCAACGAGATTTGGCAGGCATGCTAATGGATACAGAGATTATAGATTCAAGATAGGTGACAATATTTCCTCAGGTATTGGTCATCAAAGTCTCCTCATCGAAGCTTATGCCAATGGGCTGTGGGTTAATGCCACTTATAATCCCGTCAGCGAGTTGTTGGTCATTCAGACCAAAGACCTGCCTCCGGGACAAAACACATTAACTATCAAAGCCACTGATCACTTCTCCAATATTACTCTGTGGGAAGGTGATTATAGCAAGTAAAGTCTATACTCAGCGTTATTTTGATGTAAGACTGACCGTTCGTTTTATACTTTCTTAAAGTCTGATTTAAAAGGTCTTATGGTTTTTTATGTAAGTAAATGGTGGGTGTATTTCAATTTTTTTGCTTTGGGCATCACCTCCTATCGATCCTCTTACAAGATATTGGCGAGAGGATGGATAGGAGGTCGCTATGTTCCGGGGCTCGCTATTCGCTCGGCCTCGATTTCGCTAAGGCTACATCGAGTCTGGCTCCGCATTCGCTTCGCCACCCACTCCACAGCGCTGATGCAATGCAGTTGGGAATGACAAAGGTTTAAAGGAGCATAGGAGCTCAGGAGCATAGAAGCCCAGGTGTAGCCATTAATTATTTGATATATTTTTTGTATCGAAGAAGATATTCTAAGGTGTTTTTTTCTGAAGGTTAATTGTCCAATGTGGCTTATGGAGATAAAGATAAAAATCGTTTTTAGGTGATGTATTTGCATTTTAAAAGAGCCAAGGCAAAAGGTAAAAGAACCAAGGCAAAAGAAAAGATAAAAAGAGTCAAATGTCGAAAAGTCTGAAAGTCCAAGGTCTGAAGGTCTGAGGGAGCTTAGGAGCATAGAAGCTTAGGGGCTGAGATGTAGCGATTAATTGTTTGAATAGACTCCCTAGATTCCATATCAAAGCTGGATCCAAGCCTCAGAGAGGCGACATATTAATAGCGCAGGGCGTCAGCCCTGGGTTATGTGGATTATTACCAAATGTTTTGGCGCTATTTTTGCGCTGAAAGAAGCAAAACTCGTGACAAAACAACTCGACCGAAATATCAATAAAACTTGAAAGCTCACAATCTACTTCAAGCATAAACAGCGGAGTGGACAAAGTCCACGCAGCGTAAACAGCAAACGGAGGCGATAGCCGATCGTTTGTATAAACAGCCGAAGTGAGGCGAATGCCGAACGCAGACGTAAACATAATACATCTAACTAGCAGCTTGTAACTTGCAGCTTGT
>SLDF01000360.1 GCA_007125435.1 Saprospiraceae bacterium | reverse complement strand
GCTGAGCCAGAGTCGGCTCAGTTCCCTCACTATTTGCTTGACATTAAGTCAACCAAATTGCTTCGCACCGTTCAGTCAGCACTCCGCTGTTTAGGCTTGAAGGTGGCTGAAGGCTTTCAAGTTTTATTTTGATAAAAGCTCCTTGTTAATAAGGTTGCGATAAATTCCCAACAGATGCTCTGCTATAAACGCGAGTGTAGCGCGTTAAACGTGAGCAAACCGATTAACTTCAAAATAAAAAGAAGATCAGTACCCCAAGCACCAACGGTGCGAAATCCAAACCTTAAGATCATAAATTACCTGCCGTAAGGTCAATTATCTGATAAAACTAAACCAACCTGACCACAATGCCAATAATCATGGTCATCCCCAAATCATATAAATCATGTTTCAGACAATTATTAGAACCGTTCCGTCATTGCTTCGCTGTTTTAGACTTGAAAGAGGTCGTAAGCTTTCAAGTCCTATTTGGATAAAAGCTCCTCCTTCACAAGATACCGAAAACTCTCCATCAGAAGCTCTGCTATAAACGCGAGCGTAGCGAGTTAAACGTGAGCAAAGGGGAGTGAATTCAAAGGTTTTGGGAAATGTGGATAGTTCTCGCCGATTTTATCAATAAGTTTGGCATATTTTACTTTTGCTTTAAGAGTACACTTGATTGAGACAAAAGTGTTGTTGAAAGTTAACAAGTGTTTTGTTCTTTTTTTTGCATTTTTATATTTACATTTGTTGATTAAAACCCTAACTATAGTTTATATGAAAAATTACCTTGCTGCATTATTTATCATAGCTTGCTTATCACACTATACCATAGCTCTCGCGAATGTACCAACTTGCTCTGCGGGTTCTAAAGAAACAGTACTAAGTGCTCTTGTAGATGATGTGAAAGAAGAACTCAAATCTGATCCTACTTTTGTCCAGAAGCTTTTGAAGCTCAAAAGCGCTGTTAATAATGAACAAATAAGTCCTGCTCAGTTTTGGGATTCTTTAATGCCTGAAATTCAAACAAAAGCTACGGCACTCGATATGCAAGTTCAGACTTTTATAGAATCTAAAGGCTTTAGTAATTCTTCTTTTGATCAAGAGGATTTTTGGGCTTTGTTTGGTATTGACTTAAATACTCATAATAACAATACCAATGCCACAGTTTCTGCTCGACTCCCTTGTACTGAACAATCAATAGATTATGCTGCGTCTACTTTAGTTAATATGGATGTAGCTGGAAAACTTAGTCCCATGACAGGAGATTGGTCTACATCTGCACGAGCAGTTGTAGTAGCAACGATGATGCTTCTAATTGATGATTTTTATTGTTCATGTATGGTTAGTAAATATGGTACCTGCTAATATTTAAAAACCCATTGATATTGGATCACATCTTAATCCTTTTATCTTTTTCCTTTTGTCTTTTATCTTCTAAAGTGACATTGGACTTTCGACTTTCCGACCAAAAAAGACACCTTAGATTATCTTCTTCATTACAAAAAAATATATCAAATAATTAATACCTACACCTAAGCTCCTTCGCTCCTGAGCTCCTAAGCTCGCTAAGACCTTCGACTTTCAGACTTTCAGACATTCAGACTTTCCGACCTTCCGACCTTTCGACCTTCCGTCCTTGCGTCTTTTACCTTACCTGACTTTGCCTCTTGTATCTATTCTCTATGAGCATTTTTGGAAGAAGAATGGATATCTCAAAGATGATGTAGTGCGGTCTTTCACGACATTTATGTGTTGATACAAAAAATATTTTGCGAATAATAAAAGACCATAGTCTGGATGTAAGTAATAAACTTTGTATATTAGCTGTGGAATACATGCCCCGAGATTTTCGATCAATGAATGCACTAGATGAGGTAAAGTTATCTTTCGAATTGTGCAGCAGAATGGAAGTCTTCATCAAAGGCAAGTGTCCTTTTCTAGCATTGAATTACAGTAAACATTAAAGTATTTTATGAAGAAGATTTTAGCACCAACAGATTTTTCAACCAATTCATGGAAGTCCATCAGCTACGCTGCGGATATGGCTAAGCGTACCGGAGCAGAGCTCATCGTTTTGAATGCCTATACATTGCCCTACAGTAACCAGACTGTACTCCTCTCTATGAAAGAAATATTGAAAGAAAGTGCAGAGAGTGGTTTACAGCAGATATTGAAAAAGATGAATGATGAGCTTGATCTCAGTGGCATACAAGTGACCACAAAGGCAGTTCATGGTGATTTGTTAGTGACCATTGATCTCATGTGCGACTCTGAAAATATTGACCTCGTGGTTATGGGTACAAAAGGTGCTACAGGTCTTAAGGCTGCACTCCTTGGGTCTAATACCGCCAATATCATTAGAAATATTGATAGACCTGTTATTGCAGTGCCTGAAAACTACCAGAGATCTGATTACAAGCACGCTACGGTTTGTGCTGACTTTTCTACTGATTTAGAGACAAGAGTAGACTTCTATGTATTGAATGAGATTTGTAAAGTCCACAGCGCCGATATTAGAGTCTTGCATGTAATAGACCCTTATGAAGACAAAATGGTTGATGCCAAGCCCAAAGAAGTGAACTTTGATCAGTTTTTTCCGGGATTAAATGTGACCATGCACTCTAATTATCACGACGATGTACAGGAAGGTATAAAAGAGTTTTTAGCTGATAATCCGACTAATCTTTTGGTCATGATCAGAAGAAATTACAATTTTATTGAGTCACTCTTCCACCGAAGTTTGACCAGGCATTTGGCTATGCATACGGAGATTCCATTGATGGTACTTCATGAAGGCAAAAGAAGCTAAATCGACACGCCTTGATAATGTCATGACCGGACATCTAGTCATGACATTATAAAAAATAATCGATGCATGTCTTTTTGTGAAATAACAAAAGGACATGCATTTCTTCCAATCTGAAATCCATTATTGTCATGCAATTCGGCAAAATACAAACACTTACCGTCGATAGAATTACTGATGCGGGGTACTTCCTTGTAGATGATGAAGGTGATGATGTATTATTGCCGTACAGTTTGGCAACCGATCAATTGGATCGATCGCTCGAGGTTGATGTCTTTGTGTATACAGATAGTAAATCAAGGTCTATAGCGACCATGCATTTGCCATTTGCAGAGGCAGATTCCTTTGCCGTCGTCGAAGTGGTGTCTGTCAATCCAGTAGGTGCCTTTGTCAGTATAGGTATAGCCAAAGAAGTCTTATTACCATACAAAGAGCAGAGCAGAGACGTAAAGGCAGGCGACCGTATCGTTGTTTACATTTATATCGATGATATGACTAATCGACTGGTGTCCACCATGTACGTAGAGCGTTATCTGGCTGATGTCAGTGAAGAGCATCAACCATTCGAAGAAGAGGAAGCAGTTGATATCATCATCTATCGTAAAAGCAACCTAGGTTGGAATGCCATCATACTTCCCGAGTACAAAGGCCTTCTCTATGACAATGAAGTATTCGAGCCACTATCTATTGGTGACCGAAAGACTGCCTACATAAAGAAAGTGCGTGAGGATTATAACATCGACCTCAGCCTTAGACGATCCGGCTATATCCACACCAATAAGACGGCTGATCAAATTATTGCCGCACTTCAAAGTAATAACGGGTATCTACCTTTGCACGACAAGAGCGACCCGGCTCTTATTTATGACAAGCTCCAGATGAGTAAAAAAGCATTTAAAAAGGCTGTAGGCTTATTGTATAAAGATCGCCTCATAACTTTAGAGGACGACGGTATTCGCCTGAGGCTAAATCAATAACCTTTTCTCCACCCTTTGGTACTTGATTTGACATTCTGTCATGTTAAACTTTCACCTCATGCTCCAAATATGATACAAAATGGCAGTAATGGGGAGCTTTCTATTGGATGGCATGTGTATTGTAAGTAATGGAGTGTATTCATTCAAAATCGAAAATCTTATATAATATGAGCAAAATAATAGGTATAGACTTAGGTACTACCAATTCATGCGTAGCCGTGATGGAAGGTAATGAACCTGTCGTCATTCCAAATGACGAAGGAAAGAGAACTACACCATCGGTAGTCGGATTTATGGACAACGGAGAAAGAAGAGTAGGAGACTCTGCTAAGAGGCAGGCCATTACCAATCCGGCTCGTACCGTATCGTCAATCAAAAGATTTATGGGACAGCGTTTCTCAGAAGTATCTGGTGAAATCGAAAACTCATCCTATAAATTAGCGAAAGGCGACAATGATACAGTACGTGTAGTCATTGATGACCGTCAATATACACCTCAGGAAATATCTGCAATGGTTCTTCAGAAGATGAAGAAGGTAGCAGAAGATTATCTCGGAAGTGAGGTCAAAGAAGCTGTTGTAACCGTACCAGCTTACTTCAACGACTCTCAGAGACAAGCAACTAAGGAAGCCGGAGAAATTGCCGGATTGAAAATTAGTAGAATCATCAACGAGCCGACAGCAGCAGCGCTGGCATACGGTTTGGACAAAAAAGGAGAAGATGCTACAGTAGCAGTTTATGACTTAGGTGGTGGAACATTTGACATATCTATCCTGGAATTGGGAGACGGTGTATTTGAAGTGAAAAGTACAAATGGAGATACGCACCTAGGAGGTGATGACTTTGACCGTGTATTAATCAACTATCTGGCTGATGAGTTTAAGGCTCAGGAAAACATGGATCTACGAAAAGACCCTATGGCACTTCAAAGACTAAAAGATGCAGCTGAGAAAGCTAAGATAGAGTTATCAGCATCTACAGAAACCGAAGTCAACCTGCCATATATCACAGCAGTAGATGGTGTGCCAAAGCACTTAGTCTTGAAGATAACAAGAGCAAAATTTGAGCAATTGGCAGATGACCTTGTTCAGCGAACACTGGAGCCATGCAAAAAGGCATTGCAAGATGCAGGTATGTCGGTATCTGATATTGACGAGGTTATATTAGTAGGGGGTTCTACTAGAATCCCAAAGATACAGGAAGCTGTTGAGAAATTTTTCAATAAGAAGCCAAACAGAAGTGTCAATCCTGATGAAGTGGTAGCAGTAGGTGCATCTATCCAGGGTGGTGTGTTGAGCGGAGATGTACAGGATGTTCTACTATTGGATGTGACGCCATTATCTTTTGGTATTGAGACTATGGGAGGTGTATATGACGTCGTTATCGAGGCCAATTCGACCATACCGACCAAGAAATCAAAGATATACTCTACGGCAGCTGACAACCAGCCATCAGTGGAGATTCACATACTACAAGGTGAGCGTCCAATGGCAAAAGATAATCGCTCAGTAGGACGATTCATCTTAGACGGTATACCGCCGGCGCCAAGAGGAGTACCTCAGATCGAAGTGTCATTTGATATAGATGCCAATGGTATACTTAATGTGTCTGCTATGGATAAAGGTACAGGTAAGAAGCAAGATATCCGGATCGAGGCTAGCACAGGTCTATCCAAAGAGGAGATCGAGCGCATGAAAAATGAGGCTACAGCTAATGCCGAGCAAGACAAGAAAGAACGTGAGAAGGTTGATAAGTTAAACGCTGCTGATTCACTCGTATTCCAGACAGAAAAACAACTTAAAGACTACGGTGATAAGATCCCGGCAGAGAAAAAAGAGCCTATCGAGTCAGCTGCAAAGGAGCTGAAAGAAGCCCATGCTGCTCAGGATATGGACAGAATCGAAAAAGCCACTGAAGCACTCAATACGGCATGGACTGCGGCTAGTGAGGAGCTTTACAAAGCCACACAAGAAGCTGGCGGAGCTGATGCGGCTGCAGGAGCAGATCCCGGAGCAGACGCCAGTCAATCAAATGGCGAAGGTGAAGACGTGACAGACGTCGAATTCGAAGAAGTGGATGACAAGAAGTAAGTAGTATTCATAATTAATTTAGTTTGAGAAAAAAGAGATGTAGAGCAATCTATGTCTCTTTTTTTTGTGGTAGGACAGGGTTTGGTGAAATGTGTCGTTATCATCTTGGCCTTGAACCCGAATTATGGATTGGAAAATCCCTGCCCGCCACCTGTCGATGGCAGCAGGCGGGTATTACGGCTTAAAATCGACGAAGGAGATTCACGAACACAAATAAAGAAAACAAAATAGCGTGAGTAAATGGCTTCAAAAT